>CALMKK010000258.1 GCA_937867135.1 uncultured candidate division Zixibacteria bacterium | reverse complement strand
GCCGAATCGGGCGTGCATCGGCTGGTGCGGATTTCGCCGTTCGACGCCAATAACCGGCGGCATACGTCATTTGTGTCGATTTTTGTTTATCCGGAAGTGGAAGATAATATTCAGGTGGAAGTAAAAGATGAAGATCTTCGGATCGATACCTACCGCTCTTCAGGAGCGGGCGGACAACATGTGAACAAGACCTCGTCGGCGGTCCGTATCACCCATTTTCCGACCGGGATTGTAGTTGCCTGCCAGAACGAGCGTTCGCAGATTAAAAATCGGGAAATGGCTTTCAAAATCCTCCGCTCCCGGCTCTATCAATTGCAGGTGGAAGAGCAACGGAAAAAGCAGGCGGCCATCGAGAAAACCAAGAAAAAAATAGAATGGGGAAGCCAGATCAGGTCCTATGTTTTTCATCCCTACAATCTGGTTAAAGACCACCGGACAGAGGTAGAGACATCGAATGTCCAGGCGGTGATGGATGGAAATATCGATATGTTTATCCAGGCTTATCTGGCCGATCCGAATTTGCGGGACAACTAAACTTTATTTAGAAAAATAGCAATTTTTAGGAGTTGAGAAATGACAAGCAAAGGCGCCAAAAAAGCCAATATTCTTGATAAGATTAAGGCCAAGGCGCGCGCTAAAAAGAGAACTGTGGTTCTTCCCGAAGGCACCGAGATCCGGTCGATATTAGCCGCGAAGAAAATCACGGCGGAAAAAATCGCCAAAGTGATTCTGCTCGGCAATGCCGATGAAATCGCCAAAATCGCCAAAGCCAATAAAGTCAAGCTGGACAATATCCGGATTGTCGATCCGCAGACTTCCGAAATGCTGGCCGATTTTGCCCACGAATTTTATGAAATCCGCAAAGAAAAAGGCATTAGCGAGCAGGATGCCCTTGAGACGATGAAACAATATCTCTTTTTCGGCGCTATGATGGTGCGAAAAGATATGGCCGACGGTTCCGTGGCCGGTGCCATCAACACCACCGGAAATGTTCTGAGAGCAGGAATTCAAGTAATCGGGCTGGCACCCGGCATTAAAACCGTCTCGGGCGCGTTCATGATGACGGTGCCAAAATTCCGCGACAAAATAAACAAGATATTTATGTACGCCGATTCGGCGGTCGTGCCCAATCCCGACCCGGAACAATTGGCCTCGATTGCCGTCTCCACTTCCCGCACCATGAAATATCTGACCGGTGAAACCCCTTATGTCGCGCTGTTGTCATTTTCAACCAAAGGCTCCGCCAAGCACGAAGATGTCGATAAGGTTTTGGCGACGCTGGAAATATTGAAGAAGAATTATCCCGATCTGAAAGTTGATGGGGAGCTTCAGGTGGATGCGGCCATAGTTCCGGAGGTGGCCAAGTCGAAAGCCAAAGGGTCGCCGGTCGCCGGCAAAGCGAATGTTCTGATTTTTCCCGATCTAGACGCGGGAAATATCGCCTATAAACTGACCCAGCGATTGGCCAATGCCACCGCCACCGGCCCGATTATTCAGGGACTGGCGAAACCGTGCAATGATCTTTCGCGCGGCTGTTCGGCCGATGATATTGTCGATGTTACCGCGATTGCAATGCTGATGAAAGGATAATCGTATGACCATTAGTAAACTTGCCCGCGAAATAAAAGAGTCGCCGACTCTTAAAATGAATGAGCAGGCGGGAAAACTGCGCGACCGCGGCGAGCCGGTGATTCATCTGGGGGCCGGCGAACCGAAGAGCAAGGTTCCGCTGGATGCGATTTTGAGCGCCGCTTCCAAATTGACCACCGCCGATATCCGTTATACTCCGACCGAAGGAATTCCCTCCCTGATCAAAGCCGTTATCCGCTACACTGAAGATTTCTACGGCAAAGCGGTGGGACCGAAAAATGTGATGATCTCCAACGGGGCCAAGCATGCCATTTACAATATCATGGTGACATTGCTTGATCCGCAGGACGAGGTGATTATTCTGGCGCCGTACTGGGTCAGTTACCCGGAAATAGTGAAGATGTGTTATGGCATTCCCGTGATTGTCACGCCCGAGGACGGCCGTTTTATTCCCAACATGCAAGATATAACCGAGGCGGTCAGTTCCTATACCAAAGCGATTATAGTCAACAGCCCCAATAATCCGTCGGGAGCGGTCTATCCTCCGGAGTTTATCGCCCAGATTGTGGAGTTCTGCGAAAAGAAAGGGCTCTACCTTATTATGGACGACATTTATCACAAATTGGTGTTCGATAAAAAGAGCGCCGTATCCTGCTACAAATATGCCAGGGCCGACACCGAAAATTCCAAATTGATCGTGGTTAACGGCGTCTCCAAAATGTATGCCATGACCGGATTCCGGATCGGCTGGACGGTGGCCAACGAAAAAATAATCGCCGCCATGATAAATGTCCAGGCGCAAAACATGTCCTGCCCGTCGGTGGTATTGCAGGAAGCGGCCGCCGGGGCGCTTATGGGCGTTCAGAGCGGCGTAGAAGCCCTGCGCCTGACACTTGAAAACAACCGCAATGTCATGGTCAACGAACTGCGGGCCTTTACCGGAGTGAAAATTATCCCCCCAGACGGGACCTTTTATAGCCTCCCTGATTTCCGCGCATACAGCAAAGATTCGGTGGCCCTTTCAAAAATGCTTCTGGAAAAGGCGCTTGTCGTGACGGTTCCGGGCAAGGAGTTCGGAATGGAAGGACATCTCCGGCTGAGCTATTGCGGTTCCATGAAAGAAATCACCGAAGGTATCGCCCGCATCAAATGGGCTCTCGATCCCGAGTCAACCAATGAAATCTTCATTGGCGACAGAAAATATAGGAGAGATTGGAAATGAGCCACTATATACTCGACATAAAATCCCCGGCCCTTTCCCAGGCGCAGAGTGTGAAAAGCGACTACGGTCTGGCGAATCATGGCTTCCGAAATCTGAATAATGTTTACTGGAACCTCCCGACCGAAGCTCTCTATGAAGAAGCCATTTTTCGCGGCGAGGGAAAAATTTCGTTTCAAGGACCGTTTATAGTCAATACCGGGAAGCATACCGCCCGCGCCGCCAATGACAAGTTCATAGCGCGCGAACCAAATTGCGAAAATAATATCTGGTGGGGGCAGTACAATCGTCCTTTCAGCGTCGATAAATTCAATTCCGTCTATCAAAGGCTATTGGGCTATTTGGAGGGGCGGGATATCTTTGTCCAAGATTGCTATGGCGGGGCCGATCATAATTACCGCCTGCCGGTCCGTATAATCACCGAACTGGCCTGGCATTCCCATTTCGCGAGAAATATGTTTATTCCCCCGGATTCCAACGATGAATTGAGAAAATTTGTGCCGGAGTTCACCGTCATCGCCGTCCCGTCATTTCAGGGACTTCCCGAGGTTGACGGCACTTTATCGCCGACATTCATACTTCTCAGCTTTGATCAGAAACTCTGCATTATCGGCGGATCCGGCTACGGCGGCGAAATCAAGAAATCAATATTTACAGTGCTCAATTACCTTCTCCCGCTGGATGGCATTATGACCATGCATTGCTCGGCCAATATGGGGAAAAGCGGCGATGTGGCGCTCTTCTTCGGTCTGTCCGGAACCGGCAAAACCACTCTTTCGGCGGATCCGAAACGGCAATTAATCGGTGATGACGAACATGGCTGGAGCGATGAAGGGATTTTCAATTTCGAAAACGGCTGTTATGCCAAAGTAATAGAGCTCTCCCCTTCAGCCGAGCCGCAGATTTTCGCCTGCACGCGGAAGTTCGGAACGATTCTTGAGAATGTCATTTTCGATCCGGTTTCTCGGATTTTGGACCTCGACGATGACACGCGGACGGAGAACACCCGCGCATCCTACCCGCTCACCTTCATAGAAAACGCGGTTCCAAGCAAAATGGGCGGGCATCCGAAAAATATTCTGATGCTGACTTGCGATGCTTCCGGGGTGCTTCCTCCGATAGCCAAACTGAGCCCGGAACAGGCGATGTATCATTTCATTTCGGGCTATACGGCCAAAGTGGCCGGGACCGAAATCGGGCTGGGAAAAGAGCCGGAAATCACCTTCAGCGCCTGCTTTGGGGCGCCGTTTATGGTGCATCATCCGTATTATTATGCCGATCTGCTCCGGAATAAAATCAATAAATTCAATGTCAACTGCTGGCTGGTCAACACCGGCTGGTCGGGTGGGCCGTACGGAATCGGCAAGCGGATGAGCATTCATCACACTCGCGCTCTCTTAAACTCGGCTCTCGACGGCAAACTTCTGAACGTTGAATATTATACCGATCCGGTTTTCGGCTTCCAGGTTCCCAAAAGCTGCGACGGTGTTCCTTCGGAAGTGCTTAATCCGATTAACACCTGGGATGACCGTGCCGCCTATAAAGATAAATATCTGCAGTTGGGGTCGCTGTTTATCGAGAACTTCAAGAAGTTCCGCGACGGTTGTCCGGATGATATTATCGAGGCCGGCCCGGTAAAAAGAGATTTTCCGATTTGACGGAAATTTAATCGTAATAAATGGAGAGAATGTCGGGCAAAGACTTTCTCTCCATTCTCGCATTTATGGATGGAACTTACGACCGGGATGATTGTTAAAAACTGCTGAAATTAAAGTAAGCAACGGAGTCGCTGCTTCAGGAGCCTAAAAAATAAGATGCCGACATATCAGTATAAATGCCCCAAGTGCGGGTACGAATTCGAGGAGTTTCAGAGAATAACCGACTCGCCCATTGAAATCTGTCCGCACTGCAAAGGGAAAACCCATCGCCTGGTATCAGGCGGGGTCGGCTTGCTATTTAAGGGATCGGGCTTTTATATTACCGACCATCGCTCCTCGTCGTACAAGGATGCCAGTAAAAAAGATTCCGGTTCTTGATATAAACGGAAAGTAGTTAAGATAAAAACCAATGACTGCAAACCGGTCGGCCTTTTTTCAATCCCTTGCGGATAAATTCGGGCCGAAAGTCATTCTCAATACCGCTTCCTTGCCCGATTACGCCCGCGATGCCTCGGAAATAAAAGTCGCTCCCCCGGCCATATTTTTTGCAGAAGATGAAAACGATGTCTTTGAAGCCGTGAATTTATGCCGCCAGGCGGAGGTTCCGATCGTCTTTCGCGGCGCTGGCACCGGCTATACCGGCGGCTGTGTTCCTGTCCCCGATGGCCTGATGCTATCCCTTCAACATCTTAAGAAACTGGAAATAGACGTGCCAGGCAAACGGGCCTATTGCGGCCCGGGTGTAATAACAATCGAATTGATGAAAGCGGCCGAAAAACTGGAGCTTTTCTATCCGCCGGATCCGGCCAGTTATGATGAATCGACATTGGGCGGGAATGTCGCGGAATGCGCCGGGGGTCTGCACTGCAAAAAATATGGAGTCACCAAGGATTATGTTATCGGTCTAAAAGGGGTAACAGCGGACGGTGAAATAATCAAGACGGGCGTCTATTCCAACGGCGATTTATTCAATCTGGAGGGAGTTCTAATAGGTTCGGAGGGAATGCTGGCCGCCATAACTGAAATGGCTTTCCGCCTGATCGACCTCCCCCAAATCGGCCCGACTATTCTGGCCGCTTTTGACAGCCCGGAACTTGCCGCGCGAACCGTGGCCGAAATCACCCGGCGAGGCATTGTCCCGGCCGTGATGGAATATATGGATGGCGATGCTATCGCCTGTTCGATGGAATATGAAAAGTCGGTCGAAATAGAAGCGGCCGCGGCCATTCTCTTGTTTGAGACTTCAGGCAATCAAGCCGCGCGAGAAGCGGAAGAAATTGAAAATATCTGCCGAAAGAATAAATCATCTTTTCTGAAACTTGAGACGAATCGGGATGAAGCCGAAAAACTCTGGAAAATCCGGCGGAATCTTTCCAAAGCGGTTAAAGCATCGGCCAGGGAAAAGATTTCCGAAGATGTGGCGGTGCCCCCGTCTAAACTGCCGGAATTGGTCAATTTCGTGGCCCAAATGACTCGTGAATATCCGCTCCGTATAAATTCATACGGTCACGCCGGGGATGGCAATCTGCATGTCAATTTCCTTGTCCAACAAGAGGATAGTGATGTTAAGGGATTTATCGACGAGGGCATTAGGAGGCTTTTTCAGAGGACTCTGGAGCTCGGCGGAACCCTTACCGGCGAACATGGAATCGGCCTGACCAAAAAGGAATTCCTTCCACTCGAATTCGATCCCCCTACCCTGCAATGGATGAAAGGGATAAAAACTGTTTTCGACCCTGTAAATCTCTTCAATCCCGGCAAGATGTTTATTTGAGACTGATTTTTTGAGGCGGCGGGACAAACCCAACCAAAGACTGACAGCATTTAATTATTTCCCCTCTTTGGGCTTATTTTGTCAACCTATTTGACAAAACCGCCTTAAGATAGAATAATTGCATTTGCATTATTGACAATTAATCAGGCACGGTGTATTATAGGAAAAATTAGAATGTGAATCAGTTCACAAACACAAAGGGATATATAAAGACCTTCAATCAATGAATTAATAAAGGAGCAATTCTTATGGCAACCCTGCAAAAGAGACTGGCGGAAATAATCCCCGGGCTCAAGGACGAAATCAAGAGTATTACCAAGAACCATGGCGATATCAAGATTTCCGATGTAAACATTGCCCAGGCATACGGCGGTATGCGCGGTGTCAAAGGAATGATTTGTGACACATCGGTGGTAAATCCCGATACCGGTTTGGTGATTCGCAGTATTCCGATTAGGGATTTGACTGAAAAATTACCAGAAGAGATTTTCTACCTTCTCTTGACCGGGGAACTCCCCGACAAAGCGGCCTTGAAGGCCCTGCAGAAGGAATTGATCGATCGTTCCAAGGTTCCGACTTATGTCTGGAAAGTTTTGGAAGCGATGCCGAAAGATTCCCATCCGATGACTATGCTGGATACCGCTATTCTGGTTATGGAAAAAGAATCGGAATTTCGGAAAATGTATGACGCCGGAATGAAGAAAGATGATTATTGGAAACCGACCCTGGAAGACGCGCTGAATATGCTCGCCCGGATTCCCGTAGTCGCGGCCGGTATATACCGGATGAGATTCAAAAAAGGAAATAGAATTGCCCCCAAGAAGGACCTTGATTGGGGTGCTAATTATGCCCATATGCTGGGAATCAAAGATAAGACCGGCAATTGGGCCAAATTGGTGCAACTGTATCTGACCCTGCACAGCGACCATGAGGGCGGCAATGTCAGCGCCTTCTCCTGCCATACGGTCGGTTCGGCCCTGTCCGACCCGTATTATGCCGTCTCCGCGGGATTAAACGGCCTGGCCGGCCCATTGCACGGTTTGGCCAATCAGGAATGCCTCGGCTGGATTCTGGAAGTGCTGAAGAAATTCAATGGCGTGCCGACCGACGAGCAGTTGCGTCAGTTCGCCTGGGATACCCTCAATTCCGGACAGGTGATTCCCGGTTACGGGCATGCCGTTCTCCGCATCACCGACCCGCGCTTCGATGCTTTCCTGGCTTTCGGGAAGAAGTATATTCCCGAGGATCCGGTCTTTCAGCTGGTCGCTAAAGTGTTTGATATCGTCCCTAAAGTCCTGGCCGAACAGGGCAAAGTAAAAGATCCGTGGCCGAATGTCGACGCCGGTTCTGGGTCATTGCTGTACCATTATGGCTTGACCGAATTCCCGTATTATACGGTTCTGTTCGCGGTTTCACGCGCCATGGGGATGCTGTCCCAGCTGGTTATAAACCGGGCCATGGGAACAGCCATTACTCGTCCCAAATCGGTCAGTACGGCATGGATTAAAAAACAGATTCCGCCCACACCGGCTGCATAGCATTCGCCTGGGTAGAAATGGAATAAGAAACGGCGGCATAAAGCCGCCGTTTTTTTTAACCGGGGAAAATCATTCTAAATACAGTTCCGCCGGACGGCGGCGATAATAATTCTATCCGCCCATGATGCTCTTCGACAATTTGATGCACAATGGCCAGCCCCAAACCGGTTCCCTTTTCTTTGGTCGTGAAATAGGGATTAAATATCTTATTCTTCAATTCATCGGGGATTCCGGCGCCGTTGTCACCGACAGTTAGAATCAAACCCTCATTCGTTTTCTCAAGTTTAACGGCAATTCGTCCGCTTCCGGGTGGGCACGCTTCCAGCGAATTTTTAATCAGGTTGATAACCATTTGCCTGAGCCGGTCTCCAGCGCCCGTCATATGCAGATCAGGAGCAATGGCCGTATCGAGAGAAACGCGGCGCTCTTCCATATCCAGATGAAGAAGAACACAAATATCCCGTACGATTTCGCTCAAATTGACGGTGCGGCCGTTGGACATATGACCCCGTGCCAGGGCCAGAAAGCGGGTGACAATTTCATTCAAACGATTGGCTTCCGATTTTATTTGTCCGGCAAAAGATCGAAATTCCTCACCCCCCTCTTTGGGCTCGAACTCCGCCAGGAGTCTCTGCGCGGCGATAGATATGGCATTAAGCGGGTTTCTGATTTCATGGGCGACTCCGGCGGCGAGATCCCCCAGCTCGGTAAGACGCTCCTTGCGCCGGGCGGTTTCTTCAAGCTCCTTTATCCCGGTGTAATCATACACAACCGCCACCGCCCCGGATACTTGCCCCGAGGCTTCATGCAGAGGGGAGATATTGACCAGGAGAAAGCGCCGTCCGGTCGGTGCATTTAGGATCGCTTCCATCTCTCCCTGGGGCTGATTGCCGGATAGTATCTTCTCAAACGGGATAACATCACCGAAAGGCAGTTCGGCCCAGGGATGACTCAAGATATTGTCCTCGGCGACGCCGAAAATTGCCAGAAATTGACGGTTAACCAGCTCCACGGTACCGTCGGCATCCAGCACCACCAGACCGGAGTTGATGCTGTCGAATACCTTTTCCGAAAGAGATTTTATGTGACGGAAGGAACGGTCGAGGAATATTCGTTTCTGCTTTCCTTGCAGATAAAGAATCACAAAAATAAAAACGGCAAAAATGACTATGCTCATGGCAATCATCTGGCGATCGAAGCCGCTGATAATTTCATTATATTTTTCAAGCGATAACCCCAGACGGAACAGGCCGGCTTTGTACTCCACCGATGAAAACGGTTTGACCAGTTCCAGGACCTTTCGATCACCCAACAGGTAAACTCGCGACAGCACCGAATCCGAATGCATCGCCTCGGACAGGAACGAATCATTTTCGATTTTCAGGATGGGGCCGA
Organism: uncultured candidate division Zixibacteria bacterium; assembly: GCA_937867135.1. Lineage (GTDB taxonomy): Bacteria > Zixibacteria > MSB-5A5 > GN15 > PGXB01 > UNRQ01. Next base: position 5,016 of record CALMKK010000258.1, on the reverse strand, counting down.
TGCGCCGGGAGGAAAAAACGATCCCATCCGCATTTTGAAACAGAATATATTCTATGCCCACTTCCCGGGCGATATTCTGCACCAGATAACCGATGCCGATATCTTTTTTGGCCGAAGTAAAGAACAGGGCGTCGGAAACCATCGCGATAGTGTGCTTTCGGTCGGCGGTCTTTTTCAAAAAATACATTGACGATGGTTCGTCGGTGCCGGCGGAGGGGATCTCATAATCGACATCATCAAGGGAATCGCGTAGGAGGGTATTGACCTCCGGCGCAATTAACGAATCGATTTGCGCGAGACTGACAAAAAGGCCCCGGGCTCCGGCGGATTTGACATTGAGCTTGTCATCATAAATCAGAATGGCGTCAACGCCGTATTGCGATGCCATATCGGCCAGTTCCGAGGGAGAATACTTCATAGACGGCCGCGCTTCAATAAAGGCCGCCAGGTCCGAAAATTTTTCCTGCACCAGCAAATCAAAAAGAGAATTGGCTTTAATGGCATTGTCGGAGGATAGGGTCAGACTTTCGAGAAGGGCGGCTCCCTGCCGCCGCATCAATTCAAAGCTGTCACTGCGGCTTTTTTGAATTCCCAAATAGGTCAAAACAAAAAGAAGCAGACCCAGCAGAATAATGACAATAAGGGCGAATCTGAATTTGAAACCGGCGCTTAACCGGCCGAGTTGGTTTTCCGGCATGAAAATAAATTAGATTATTTGAGAAGACCGGTCAATGATTTATTTTTCGACCAGGGCGACATTCGGCGCGGAAGCCGATTTTTCAAGGGGATGTTTGACCGGCAATTTGATGACAAATATCGCCTTGGATTCATCGCCGGTGTGATAGGCAACTTCACCGCGATGATTTTCCACGACATTCTTGCAGGTAATCAGGCCGAGACCGTTGGCCTTACGTTTGGTGCTGAACCGATTGACAAATAGCTTGGGAATATCCTCGGACTCAACCCCGGGACCGCTATCGGCGACCTTGAGATAGAAATCGGCGCCGGAATCATCAAGCGAGGTGGAAATGATTATCCAGCGGGTTCCGTCGAATTTCTCCAGAGCCTCGGCGGCATTATAAATTAGATTAACCAGTAAGAGCTGAATCTGGGCGGCATCGATTTCGACCAGGGGCAAATTGTCCCCCAGGTTGGTGCCGATCAATATCTCATCGAATTTATTCTGCGGTTTAACGAAGGCCACCAAGTTCTCGACCAATTGATTGAGATCGGTGCGGCGGAATTCGCTGTTTTCATCGCTGAACTGGGTCAGGCCATCGGTGAAATTGACAATTTTGGCGACCGTGTCTTTCATGACATTGACTTTTTTCTCAATTTTCCCGATATCCCCCTGGGGCAAAATCATGGAGACCAATTCTAGGTTCCCCTGTAGAACGGCCAGATAGTTATTGATTTCATGGGCAATATCGCGCGCCATTTTGCCCCGGGAGGCGACCCGGTCCAATTTCAAAATCATTTTTTGATAATTTTCGCTTTCGGAAATATTCTTAATGAAATAAAGCATGGCGATCGGACTGCATCCTTCCGGCCCGAGGGAAGTATGAATCAAAAGGGCCGGGAAACGGCTCCCGTCGCGGCGGCGGCAAATGATTTCCTGAGTCTCGGGATGCACGCCCAGCGTATCATCAAGCGATTTATGCGTCTGAGGAACCGTCAGAAGATTGCCGATTTTCTTACCCAGCATTTCCGTCTGATTGTACCCCAGATCCTGGCCGGCCTGCTGGTTGTATATGATAACCTGATCATCAAGATCGGTGACAATAATGGCGTCCGGCGAATAATCGACCAGAGCGGTCAAAATCGATTCCGAGTCGATCAATGATTTATTAGCCTTCAAGAGGTCCTTGTTGGCGGCCGAGAGCCGGCGCTGTTTTTCAGCCAGGCTCTGCGACATCTTGTTGAAAGCATCGGTCAACCGCTGTATTTCTTTGTCGCCGGTTTTCTCGGCGATATAATGCTCGGCGCCGTCGGCGGTTTTTTCAAAGGCCCCGATAAGATTCGTCAACGGTTTTTTGATTCCGCGGAAAATAAGATTGATAATTAAAAGCGAGATTAAGGCGGAAATAAGAAACAGAATGAAAAGTAAACCGGCCTGGTTGTTCTTGACGGCGTGCGAGAGGTCATTGGGAACCGTAATAATCAAAGCATTCTTGGCGGCCGCATCCAAGGGTTTTATCACATAGGAAATATATCTTCCTTCGCGGGAAATCACGGTCAAAAACGGCTTGTCGCCGGCAGTCAGAAGATTGTAAAGCGAACCGGATTGCAGATCCGAAAAATCCGCAAAATGAGTATTCTCGACTCCGTGCGAAGCCATATGAATAAGGGAATCATTGAGGCCCGAGAAATTATGATAGAGCCAGTCCACCTCTCCTTTAAGACCATGATCTATCAGAAACTGGCGGGCCACGGGAATCAGGGAGGTGTCGCCGGGAGTCTGAAGGACGGTTTCGTTAAGGGTCTTGGCCAATTCGGTCGAGGCGGCATATATCTTCTGGCCCTGTTGCTGATAATGGCTGGTAACGGCGCTGTCATCGGTGGCATTAAAAAGCACCAGTCCCAGAGCCGTGAAGACAAAGATTATTTGAATAAGTATAAGATGAGAAATTCTAATCAGCAGGCCGGGCCCTTTTATCTTCATCATTTCCGAAACACCTGTAGAAAATGGCTATTGGTCACCGTTATCATACCGGTTATCGGCAGATGGGGACTTATTGATTATAGGATGGGCTGTAAAATGAAAAAAATTATAGGGAGTGGTGGAGGGGGGATGCCCGACTCTAACGTCAGGTGGCTGGATAGCCAGCACACACCACTCCCTAAATCTCTAACAACTCAAGAGAAAATAGGTTCTTAGTCAAATTTTAAGCAATTAGCATGCCTAAATTTTACGCAAAAAAACATGTGACCGCTAAGATGCAATTCTCTATCCAGTTTCAAACTAAGAGGTTTTGACCACATCTTTTCGGCTTTTTATAAAATGGGGATTTTAAAAAGCCAATATGCAGTTGTCTTCACATTTCACGCAGACATTTGACATCGTGGCGGATATCAATGCCCGCGCATGGCGATGAAGGTTTTCTCGTTCGTTATAACTCAATTAATATAGAAAATTTCAATCGTCAAGCTCTTCTATATATTTTTCTGCGGCCACGGCGGCCGTGGTGCCGTCGCCGACGGCATTGGTAATCTGCCGCACCAATTGACTGCGAACATCCCCGCAGGCAAAAATTCCTTTGATGGATGTCTCCATTCTATCATTTGTAATAATATAGCCATTCTTGTCTTTTGCCAGCAGTTCGCGGGTAATATTGGAATTGGGAACAAAACCGACAAATATGAAAATCGCTCCGACCTCAAGAGCCGATTTCTCCCCGGTTTTGACATTTCTCAACGATAATGATTGAACCCGGTTTTCACCATTGATAGATTCCACCACCGTATTCCAGACAAACTCCATTTTGGAATTGGCAAAGGCCCGGTTCTGAATTACCTTTTGCGCCCGAAGTTCATCGCGGCGGTGAATAAGATAGACCTTACTCCCGTATTTGGTCAAAAACATCGCTTCCTCGACCGCCGCATCTCCCCCGCCGACTACGGCAATCACCTGATTTCTGAAAAAAGCACCGTCGCAAATGGCGCAATAAGAGACGCCCCTCCCCGCAAATTCCTTTTCGCCCGGAACATTAATATGATTGGGCGAACCGCCGGTGGAAATAATTACAGCCCTGGCTTTGTAAATATCCCCGGAGGCGGTAATCACCATGCGATGCTTTCCTTCACTGTAAATTTCAGTGACTTCATCGGAAGTGATTTCAAGTCCGAATTTCTTGGCGTGATTGGCCATTTTCTGCGCCAATTCGCCCCCCAAAATATGTTCAAAACCGGGATAATCTTCAACATCCTCGGTATTGGCGATCTGCCCCCCCGGCTGGAATTTCTCGATCGAAATTGTCTTCCGATTGGCACGAGCGGCATATAAACCGGCGGTAAGTCCACCCGGCCCGCCGCCGACAACCACAATATCATATTCTTTAACGGCCATTTTCTACCTCAAATATTCTTTCAAACCATCTTCCAATCTGGTCAATTTAATGTCAATAACATTTAGAAGTTCCCGATTGTCGCAAATATTATCACTTCCCAACATTTTTATCTGGTCTCGAGTCAATGGCGACGGTTTCAGCACCGCCTCCAACACCGCCGCGTTAAGCTTCATAAGCCAGAGCGGAATATATATATTCGGGCGCCTGCGGTTCAAGACCTTTTTGATGATGGCGATTATTTCGCGATACTCTAGCGCCTCCGGCCCGCCGGTTTCAACTGTCTTTCCCCAAATTTCGGATTTTTCGAGAATTGCAGTCAGAATGGCTGATAAATCCTTTACATAGATTGGCTGGAGCCGCATTCTGCCGTTCCCCGGAATAGGGGTGAACGGAGAATATTTAATCATTTTGGCCAGCATATTGATAAACTTGTCTTCCGGGCCGAAAACCACCGAGGGGCGCATTATTACATATTCAAGGCCTGATTTTCGGATCAATTTTTCGGCCCGCCATTTGGATTGAAAATATTTGGTGGAACTCTCCGGCCCGGTCCCGAGAGCCGAAAGATAAATTATTTTCCCGACCCCGGCCTCATGACAGGCATTGATTAAATTATCGGTACCGCCGACGACTGTTTTGGCAAAAGTCAACTTTTTTGTCTCGGAAATGATACCGACCAGATGATAGACAATCTGGACATCCAGCAATGCCTTTTTAAGAGATTCGGCATTATGAATATCGGCCGAGAGAAATTTGAGCCTTGAGGATGGATCATCCGGGATAGCGGCCCGCCGGGAAAGGCCGATTATATCATGCTTGGTTTGAGAGAGGGCCCGGATCAGACCTCTTCCGATGAAGCCGGTGGCGCCGGTTACGGCAATTTTCAAAAATCGACACCCTTCTGAGCCAGAATTCCTTTCTGGTAGGGATGCTTTATTTCTTTCATTTC
>CALMKK010000257.1 GCA_937867135.1 uncultured candidate division Zixibacteria bacterium | reverse complement strand
AAGATGCATCCCGAAATTATCCGCACCCCTCTGCAAATCTGGCGCCACGGTTCTATCGTAACCGATAAAATCGTGCAGGTTAAAGTCGAGACCCTTCAGCGTACCGGCTCTTTCAAGGCGCGCGGCGCCTGGAACCGCCTGCGTCTTTTGCGGCCGCTGGAACGGCAGGCCGGTGTCATCTGCGCCTCAGCCGGCAACCACGCCCAGGGGGTGGCCCTGGCTTCGCACTTTCTCGGCGTGAAACCGACCATTGTCATGCCGGTCACCACTCCGGAAATAAAAATTGTCCAGACCAAGCTTTACGGTAAACCGGAAATAATCCTTCATGGCAAGGACCTGTTCGAGGCCAGCCAGCACGCCCGCGAACTTCAGAAAGAGCGCGGCAGTATTTTTATTCATCCCTATGACGACGACGCCGTCATCGCCGGGCAGGGAACGATCGGACTGGAAATTCTGGAGCAATGGCCCGATGTCGATACTATTGTCGTGCCGGTCGGCGGGGGCGGCCTGATATCGGGAATCGCCACGGCCGTTCTTTCCCATCACAGCGACCTGCACGTAATCGGGGTTCAATCCGAGAAGGCCGACGCCGCCACCCAATCGATGGAGCAGGGGAAGCGAATCACTTTGCGAAACACTGTGACCATCGCCGATGGTATCAATGTCAGCGAAATCGGCGAAAGACCGTTCGAAATACTGCGCAAATTCAAGGTTCCTATTGTACGGGTGACCGAAGAAGAAATCAGCGCTTCCATAACGGCTCTATGTCAAACCGCCAAATTGGTGGTGGAACCGGCCGGAGCGGCCGCCGCCGCCGCGGTTCTTTTCCACGCCGATCAAATGAATTCCGGGCGACGTCTGGTTGCGGTTCTTTCAGGCGCCAATATCAATATTTCCACCTTCGCCGATATCCTGAAGGCCCATCCCACCGTCGTTTCTTGATAATAAAAAAGGCGGACACGATGTCCGCCCTCACGAAAGCCTTTAGCAGCTCTACTCGTAATCCGATTCGAGGTAATCTTTTGTCATCGCCTGACGGTGTAGCCGCTCCGAGAGCCGTTTGGAAAATTCGGCGGCGGAATTCTCACCATAAACTTTCAACATATGATCCATCGCAATGACTTCGGAAATAACGGTGATATTCTTCCCCGGAGAAATCGGGACAATTACCTGCGGAATCGAGACGCCCAGGATGGTGGTTTCGGTTTCCTCTATGCCGAGCCGTTCGTATTCCAGATCCTCCGACCAGAGTGTCAGATGGACCTCGACCTCGATTCGTTTCTGAATCCGGATGGCGCGAATTCCGAACAGCTTTTCGACGTCGATAATGCCGATACCGCGGATCTCCATATGATGTCCCAGAAGTTCCGAGCCGGTGCCGACAATCAAATCGGGCGATTTGCGGATAACTTTGATGACATCGTCGGCCACCAGCCGGTGCCCCCGTTCCACCAGGTCGAGCGCAATTTCCGATTTGCCGATCCCGGATTTGCCGGTATAAAGCAAACCGACCCCGTAAACATCGACCAGCGTGCCGTGCATCGTGATCACCGGCGCAAAATTGACGTCGAGATACCCGGAGAGGCGGTTGGTCAGCTCTGAGGTGCTCAGCCGCGATGAAAAAATGGCGGTGCCGTGTTTGTCGGCAATCTGAAGGAAATCGAGGGGGGGCGTGATTCCTTTGGAGATAATCATGAGAGGAATACCGTATCCGAAAATTTTCTCCGCCATGTGAAGAAGAACCGTATGTTCGATCTGATTGACATAGGCCATTTCGGTTTCGCCCAAGACCTGGATACGGTGATTGGCGAAACGATCCATAAAACCGGCCAGGGCCAGGCCGGGGCGATGAATTTCGGCGGTGGTTATTTTCTTTTTCAATCCCGCTTCGGAGTTGAGCAGGGTAAGATCAAAATAATCTTTTCGATCTTTATAAAATTTTTCAACCAATAATTCCGGCATAGGGACTTCCTGTTAAGATATTTAATAATCCAATTTAATCGGGCCGTCCCTTCAAGGCAAACAAAAAAAGCCCCGGCCGCTTTTGCTTTCGGCCGGGGTTTTCTAACATTAACCCTCGGGGGTCGTCTGATAGGAGGTTACATCGTCAACACCATCGTCATTTTTTGGGAGCCGACTGGTTCAACTGCTCCTGTAATTCCTGCATCTGCTTTTGCAACTGCTGGATCGACTGCTGCATCGAATCCAAATCCATCATGCCGTTGCCCATATTGCCGTGGAACAGCCCTCTCATTTTGGGCATATTCATATTGAAATACTGATCCATATCCGGGGCCAGGGAGTTGCCGAGATTGGACATATAATCCGGGGGCGTTTCTGCCACTTCCAGGGCGAAATCCATTTTGCCCTTATTCCGCAGGACAGTCATCTCCAATTTTTCCCCTTTTTTCTTGTCAGCGACCGCTTTCTGCACATCGCTCGGGCCGTCGACCGCCTGCCCGTCAATCGATGTAATCACATCACCGGCTTTCAGCCCGGCTTTCTTGGCGGGGGAATCATCCATCACTTCGGCCACCAGCGCCCCTTTGCCGTCGCTGACGCCGAAATAATCCCCCAACTGGCTATTGAGACTCTGAAGACTTACTCCGATATAGGTGTCGGCCAATTCACTCTGATTGAAACGATAGGCTTTTGAAAAAACGCGCGGGGCGGGGGTTTTTCCCATCTGGTCGCTGAACATCCGGGTCGGACTTTCCTGCCGCTCGCCCAATTCAACAGCGAGCGTTTCCGTGTTTCCTTTATGCATCACTTCCAATTTGACTTTGTCGCCGGAATTATGGCCGCCGACCAAATCCGATAATTGCTCCGATGTGGTCAAATCTGTTCCATCGAGACTGAGCAGGATATCGCCCGCTTTCAAGCCGGCTTTATCGGCCGGGGAATTGGGGACCACCCGATTTATTACTACGCCGTGATCGCTTCCCAGATTGAACGCTTCTTTCAAATCCTTATCGATCGTCTGAGTATAAAGACCCAGCCAGCCATTGCCGTCGCCACTATTGGTACCGGGCATCACCGCCCAGACCGGAACCGCCAGAAGAAACATTGCCAATGCAATGGTCAAATATCTTTTCATCGCTGCCTCCTTGTGCATCGCTTTTATATATTTGTAATTTATTCTACCACACGAAAGGGCAGAGGGTTCCCGGAATTTGGATTTAAAAGAGACTTGATAGGTATTGGTATTTGAGAATGCCTGAGGCGAGTCCGGATTTGTTCTAATTGTTTCCGGGATAAATAGTTATACGGCAGCCCAAAATGGCGGTCCGAAGATACGGTTTGGGGTAGCGCTCACCGCGGGTATAGAATGCAAGAGTTGTTCCGGGATTTAGAGGTATTAATATGTCAAATCGGCCGAAAAATCCTTTTTCCGATCCGCCGCCGGTCAGCATTAGTGACGGGACCCCTTCGACCCCATCGGGATTGAGATAAAGATCTTCGGCGGAATAGGCGCGCGGAAAGAAATTAAAAACGCCATAAACTTTATCGGCCTGCCGCGTCTTTTTGTCCTGATAATATTTCCCGCCGACACCAAGGCTGAAATGAGTTGACAGGGGTGTCAATATTTGAACTTCGGCCTGATATCTATTCAGCGACGGATCTTGATCGGGGAATTCCCCGCCATATTTCAATGAAATTATCGGGGCCAGAATCGGGCCATCGGGATTGCATCTGCCGGGCACGCGAATCGGATTGGCCGAATAAAATTTTAATTCCGCCCGATAGTTGTGATAAACCGAATCTCCTTTCCGGGCGAAATAAGATGCGGCCAGAGTCAACTGCCGGAGCGCCGGGACAGTTATCCCAATTCCGGCGCTTACCTGGTCGGTGATCATGATTTTCCCGCCGGTGGTCATCGAAGCATATTGGGCATAGATTAAGCCATTGGGCTTGCCGAGAATGCCATCTGGTAAATGAATGGTCCGGGCGGCGGAAATAATCGGGAATATCAACAGCAAGGCAAAGATGACCGGCCGGAGAATAGTTTTCCTTAACGTTAAATGCAATTTAATGACTCCCTTCAAGGCGAATCAATATACGACAATCCGGCGGCATTTCAAGCCCGGAAATTATTGACTGTTTAAGCCTGTTACTGGGCGCGACCCGGAATCAAGCAAAAAGGTCGAAACCGCAGGGTCTCGACATTTTATTTTTTCTTTTCAATCAGAGTTATTTGTCGAAACCCCGTC
>CALMKK010000256.1 GCA_937867135.1 uncultured candidate division Zixibacteria bacterium | reverse complement strand
ACTGCATGATGCGGGTGGCCAGAAGGGTGTCGCCCTGGTCGAGGGCGAAACCGGCCCGCTGCAAATTGGCTTCATTGGGAAATTGGATGCAATAGACGGCATCGATTGAATCGGCGGCCTGGATACGGCCGGTTCGATTGCAGTAATCCCGCAATGATATCATGGCATGAAGGGCCCGCCTGCCGTCGAAGGTGATAATATCCCTGATATATTTCTCCGAACTATCGAACCGCAAATTGGCCGCCAGATAAGCGCCGGATGAGAGCATAATAAAAAGCAGCAGGGAAACTGACAGCCGATTGATAATCTGAAATGATTTTTCTCCAATTCCATTCGAAATAAGGACGGCCAGACCCAAACCAGTAAGGGAAAATAAATCCCAATCCCGGGCGAGGCCGAGGGTGGGATCAATAATAATCATGAACAAGAATCCCCCGGCGGCCGCCAAAATGAGGAAAATTGTATCACTTCTCCGCAGCGCCGAAATCAGATTGCGCCCGGTCCATAATAATATGAGGGGCAGGGCCGGGAAAAGGAGCAACAGCAGATTAATTAGATCGACTGCATGCGGAATGGTAAAAATGGCATAGGACGGATCAATTGATTTGCCGACAAATAGCGGCAGAAAAATATTCTCAAAATAGAGATCAGTCGAGAGCCTTCGTATGAATAAAATTAATGCGGCCAATATTATCAATCCCAGGCCGATCCAAAAAAGACGGGAGATTTTTTTATAAATTTGATTAGCCTTACCCCGGGAAAACAACAGAAGGGCGAAGGCCGGAATAAAGGTTCCAATTACAAGATGAATGAATAATCCAAAAAGCAGAAAGAATAAAGCCGGCAATATCCCTTTGCCGGTCTTCAAATATTTAAGGGAGTAATATAAAAAGGCCGCGGCAATCGGCCAGAGAAGGGAATAATTTTCGACATATCCGAAATATAAAAGCAGCGAGCCGGAAAAAAGAAGGGTCCCGAAAATCAATAATCTTTTGATTGGATGATTTGCCATGATTTCGGTCAAAAGAAAATAATACCAGATTACAGCAACTCCCGATATTATCGAAACCACCCGGAAGGACGCCAGGGAATTCTCCGAGGAATTAGTTCCGAACAAGGCCTGCAATCCCAGCAGGATGTATGTGATTCCTTTTTCGGTCCATTTGACGAAATGCCCCGAAGGGGAGGCGATATTGGCCATGACAGAATAACCGTCGCCAAGGAAATGAGTCGGAGCAAGAAATATGATAAAAAAGACGGCGGAAATTGCAGTGAAGATGGAGCGGTGCAGGTATTTGCGGGGCGATTCAAAAAAGAGTGATGAGAAATGAGCGGCAATTCCGGTCCCCCATATTGAGCCAAATGGGGTAAGAGGAATAATTGAGGCCGCAACTGCCAGAACGATGAAAATGATTTTGTATGGGGCCGGTAAAAAGAGTAAATGATTGAAGCCCCACATTCGGGCCGATTCCGTCAGAAAGGGTAGGAAATGAAGCAAAAACAACAGAATCAGAAGAAAATAGGAGTAAAAGAAAAGCCGTCCGTCTTTTTCAGCAGGCATTTTTCCCTCTTGTGAATTCTAAAATCACCGGCCCGCTATTTCTGCAATAATTCATAAAATTCCTTTTGCCGCGCATCATACAAAGGGTCCTTGCGGGCGATAGTGAGATAAATTTTAGCGTTCCGCCGCGCCTCGGCAAACATTCCTTTTCCCCAAAATGATTTGGCGAGGAGATATCGGCCATTGGCGTCGGTTGAATC
>CALMKK010000255.1 GCA_937867135.1 uncultured candidate division Zixibacteria bacterium | reverse complement strand
CCCGACCACGAATATTGCCATAATAACTCTATTGGAGAAGACCGATTGATGAAGCAATTTCATGCTGTTCCGAAGGCCGGATTTTTTACCGGACACGGTATCGAAGTGTCTCTCCAACAAAAATAGCGAAATAATCAATCCGATAAGACCAAGGGTCATAACCGGAATGAATAATGCCGGAAGATATTTCTCCGCCAGAAGGCCTCCGCCGATCATCCCAACCAGTAAGGCGGCGGTTCGTACCGCGGTCCGATTGCTGAAAAGCCGTGAGAGATATTTCTCTCGTAACTCGCCATTTAGCGAATCAACCGCCAATGCCTCCAACGCTCCGGATATAAAAGTCTCGGCGATTCCGAAAACTATTTCGGCGGCCAGGAATCCAACAAACCCCCGAAAATAAAAGAAAATGAGACCGGAGAAACCAAGTAAGAGAAACCCGACGGCGGTGGAGAGTTTCCTTCCATATCGATCGGCAAAAAGGCCGGTCGGGAGTTCGAATAATATAATGGTGGCTTCAAAAACCGACGCCAGAAGCGCCACTTCTAGAAGGGTCACCCCGTAATGCCGGAAATAAACCACATAAACCGGCAATATTATCCCGCTTAGAAGCGCCAGAATCGCTTCGAGAATATAAAAGAGCCTTATATTACGGAGATTCACATCAGATCACCGCGATGGCGTCGATTTCCACTTTGGCGTTCTTCGGCAGACCGGCCGCCTGGACAGTCGCCCGCGCCGGCATCTCCATCTTGAAATATCGGCCGTATACTTCGTTGACTGCCGCGAAATCATTGATATCAATCAGGAAAATAGTGGTCTTAACCACATTGTTCAGGTCCGCTCCCGCGGCACGCAAAATGGCCTGAATATTTTTAAGCACTTGCTCGGTCTGCGCGGCGGCATCCTCCCCCACCAGCGTGCCATCGGACGGGTTCAGCGCGATTTGCCCGGCACAGAAAATCATTTTGCCGGTCGTTACTTTTATTGCCTGTGAATACGGCCCGACCGCGGCCGGAGCGCCGGATGTTTTGATTATCTCTTTCATTATATCTCCTTATAATCTGATTATTATTATGAAATTTCTCTACAATAAAACGAAATTAATCGAGATTCAATGGAATAAGTCCATCAATTTTATCGGTTGATACCTTTGGCCCGTCAAATCCGCCGCCCCCAAGAGCCGTATTATACAAAAAAGCAAGGATGAGGCCAAAATGGAACAGACCGCTACCGCCGCTTATATTCAGTTGAAATCATATGATGATTTCAAAACCCCCACGCTCGCTTCCGATAAATGGATCACAGCGAAACTTCCTTTGGGCGGCGATCAATTTTGGGAATATTACGACCCCAACACAATCATCAAAACCGGCCACGGGGCCTGCGAAATTACGGTTAATCCTTTCTCGAAAAGCCACCCTGCTATCCAGATTGCCGATAACCCCAAAACCCTGATCGCATCGGCGAAACCGGTTGAAATCGGCCCCGATGATATTCTGAGCGTATCGGTCGATATTGCGGCCAAAGCTTATAATAACAATCCCCATGAAATCTGGGATGCCTTCATTACTTTCAACCTTTTTGATTTTGAATCGGGAATAGTCCTCGATTTCCTGCTCAACGGCCATTTAATTTATGCCCTATATGAACGGCTTTATATTCCGGGATTGACCGATGAGCAAACCGCCGTGACACGCGAAGCGAATCTTCCGGTTAATACCGAACCGGGGAAAATTCATAACTGCATAATAAATTATGACCGGAAATTCGACACCGCCTTATGGATTATCGACGGTCAGCCGGTCTACCGGGTTCCGAATATCCCGGTGAAGGTCAATCGGTTCCACCTGGGCATGGGCCTCATGACCCTGAAGCCGATCCGGGCCCCTTTCCCCTATTATTTCCCGAAATCGACCTCTCTTCATGGTCAGGGGATTTCGGGAGTTTGGGCCGATTATCGCGTCGGTTTGACAAAAAATAATTAAAATATTTAAAAAAAGTTCAACTCAGACTGACAGGTTCTGACACCCCCCCATATTATAATGGAGATCGACGTTGGTTATCTTATGTAACTGCGAGGGATTGGATCGAATCGATTCGGCCGGTGGCCGGATTATTCGACGGGGCTTTTTGTTCCGAAGGCGGCGGGAATCGTTCTTGCCGCCCTTTTATTTAATTGTTATCATAATCCTCTGTAACAGGGGGAGTTAAAGAAAATCCCCCATTGGCCGATAAACTTAATCGTATGGATAATAATTTCCTCATACAGGAATTTCAGCCGACCGAGGTCAAAGAGCCGATTATTCGCCCGGTTTTGACCAAGAAGCACAAGCCGATTTGGCGGGAATATATGGAAGTCATTCTTATTTCTCTTACCGCGGCTATTCTCTTGCGACTTTTGGTGGTCTCGGCGTATCGGGTTGACTCCGCCTCGATGGAGGATACGCTCCTCGAGGGTGACTATATCTTTGTCAACAAACTGGCTTACAATTTCGGCGATCCCAAGGCCGGGGATATCATCATATTCAAATCGCCGCTCAATCCGACCAAAGATTATATCAAACGGATTGTGGCCCTCCCCGGTCAGACCGTAGAGGTAATCGACAAGGTTATCTATGTCGACAACCGGCTGGCCGCGATTTATCCTAACGCCAAGAATGACGACCCGAAAATTCTCCCGATGCAACTCTCGACCCGGGACAACTTCGGCCCGATTCAGGTTCCATCGGATAATTATTTTGTTCTCGGCGACAATCGCGACAACAGCCAGGACAGCCGCTACTGGGGTTTTGTCCCGAAAGAAAACCTCAAGGGAAAAGCCATCTTTGTGTACTGGTCATGGACACCCGACAAAAATTCGCCGCAGTGGAAATTTCCATACATAATATCCGCTTTCCAGATGGGATTTTATTTTATCACTAATTTCCCGTCACAGACTCGCTGGGAGCGGCTATTTACCGCTCTCTAAATGTCGCTCGGACTTTACATTCATTTCCCCTTCTGCACCAATTTCTGCAGTTATTGCGATTTCTACAAAGAAAGACATAACCTTGAATTGGAGGCCGCTTACTACCGCGCCCTTGATACCGAATTGGCCCTCGCCGTTCGGACTATCGACCCCGACCAGCGCGATTTAGCGTCAATTTATATCGGCGGGGGAACGCCCTCGCTGACCGATCTGAAAGCTCTGGAGCGTCTTATCTTCAATATCAAGAAGCTATTCAATCCCCTGAAAGATATGGAATTTTCTTTTGAAATTAACCCGGAGTCGATTGACGCCGAAAAACTGCAATTCTTGAGAGAACTGGGAGTCAATCGGCCGATATTCGGAATTCAGTCATTCAATCTGCGGCATCTGAAATTGTTGAATCGGAAACATGTCCTGGAAGATTCCTATCGGGCGGTTTATCTGGCGCGGGCGCTCGGGTACGATAATTTCGGCATCGATATGATTTTCGGCTTGCCGAAACAGACCGCCAAAACTCTAAGCGATGATTTGAACCAGATTATCGAATTGATGCCCCCGCATATTTCGTATTACCAGCTGACCGTCGAAAAAGGAACGCCGCTGGAAAATAAAATCGAATCCGGCAAATTGAAACTTCCCGACAGCGACCTCTGTGCCGGCATGTACCGCGGCATCAATGAAGAATTAAGCAAACATAAATATTTCCGGTACGAGATTTCTTC
>CALMKK010000254.1 GCA_937867135.1 uncultured candidate division Zixibacteria bacterium | reverse complement strand
AAAGGACAAATGAACGTGACCGTTTTTGACGGGCTAATGAAAGAAAAAGAACGCAAGGGGGGAGGATTTTTCCTTCTGCTCGACCCGGATCGCCTGCCGGAGCGGGAAATAATTGATTTGACCGAGGCGGCGTCGGAAGCGGATATTGATGCCGTTTTAGTCGGCACCAGCCTGGCGCTTTTCAAGAATTTTCAGCAATCCGTACGCCTGATAAAAGAGCACTCCAGCCGACCGGTAATAATTTTTCCCGGCTCGCACAGCCAGATTGCACCTGATGCCGACGCCATTCTTTTTACTTCGCTGATATCGGGACGTAATCCCAATTACCTGATTGACGAGCAGGTCAAAGGGGCGCCGATAATTCGCGAATATGGGCTGGAAACGATACCGACCGGATACATGCTGATTGATTCCGGGCGGTACACGTCGGTACAGTATATCTCGCATACTTTGCCGATTCCGTCGGATAAGAATGATATCGCTTGCGCCCATGCTCTGGCGGCGGAATATCTGGGGATGAAAATGGTTTTTTTGGAAGCCGGGTCGGGGGCAAAACAACCGGTTCCGGATGAAATGATAAAAGAAGTATCCGAATATGTCTCCATTCCGATAATTGTCGGCGGCGGTATCAGAACCCCGCAAGAAGTTGATCGTAAAATCAGAGCGGGAGCGTCGTTCGTGGTGGTCGGCAACCATTTTGAGGGAGGAGCCGATAAGGAATTGATGCGGGAGTTTGCCGATGCGGCTCATCCGTTGCACCAGGTTGGAGTATGAATAAAAAAGACCGGATAAAAATGATAATGAAGGAAGCCGGCGAGGCGGCGGAGCTTCGAAAAATGGTAGGCGAAACGTTGGCGGAACCGCTGGTGGATTTGGCCAATACCTGTTCCGGCGTCATCGGGAGCGGCGGCAAGATACTTATTTGCGGGAACGGCGGTTCGGCGGCCGACAGCAGTCATATGGCGGCGGAAATGATTGTCCGCTTGACCTCATCAAGGAATCGGCAATCACTGCCGGCGATTTCTCTGACCGCGGATGCATCGATCATGACCGCGGCCGGGAATGATTTCGGATTTGAAAGAATATTCGCCCGTCAGGTGGAAGGATTGGGGAATAAAAACGATTTGCTGTTGTTGATTTCCACCTCGGGCAATTCACCGAATCTATTGCGGGCGGCGGAAACGGCGCGCGAGAAAGGGATGCGAACCGCGGCTCTTCTGGGCGGCGACGGCGGCAAATTGGGCGCGCTGATTGAAAGCAGGTTGATCATCCCCCATCATTCGGTCCAGCGCATCCAGGAAGAACAGATTTTTCTGATTCATCTTCTTGTGGAACTGATTGAAAGCGATCTTTTTGGATGATTGAATCAATGGCGGGCCGGTCCAAGCAGATTGCGTTCTATGGCCTGGTCGGATTTTTCTTCTCCCTGACATTTTCAATCGCTCTCTCACAAATCTTCATGGGAGTGACTATATTCTTTGTTATTATTTCCCTGACTGACAAGTCTCAACGGATATATCCGTCCGGATTTAAGTGGTTTTATATTCTGGCGGGGTTATTTGTAACCTGGTCCCTGATATCATCGTTATTGGGTCCGACTCCCGTCAAGTCGCTTCTGATCAATAAGGAAGAGTGGCTGTTTGCCATCATTCCGGTCACAGCATATTTGATTACGGATGAGAAGAAAATTAGGGTTTTATTGGCGGCCTTTGCCGTTTCGGTTATTTTGGTTTCCTTATATGCCGTATTTCAGCATTTTTGGGGCGTTGATTTGTATCGCCATTCCGAACTTGCAGAAGCCCCCTGGTTCGGCTACCGAGTGGATGGGACCTTTTCCACTCGCCTGACTTTCGGGAATCTTTTTGCGGCGGCCGCGGCGCTTCTCCTTCCGATTGCCCCGACGATACGGAACGCAAAATGGAGAATTGCCTTTTATGCGGCCCTTGTGCTTTCCGCCCTGACGGTAGTTTTTACCTATGGCCGCGGATCGATTCTGGCTCTATTTATTGGTTTTATCATATATATTATCGCCTTCAGTCGGCGGCAATTAAAATCCATAATTATATTGGTTGGAGCCTTGGTGGTTTTGGTGGCTGTAATGGCCCCCGATATTATCTCCGGATACGAGTTTTCGGCCAAAAAAGAATGGCAGGGGATTCACCCCAGTTCGCGTCTGGCAATATGGAAAACAACCGCCCGAATGGCGGCCGATCATCCGTTGCTGGGAGTCGGACAGGGAAATTTT
>CALMKK010000253.1 GCA_937867135.1 uncultured candidate division Zixibacteria bacterium | reverse complement strand
AAAGAACTACGCGAGACTCAATTATCATGGTTATGAGGGAATCTGGCAATTGGTTAAGTAATATGGAAATACGGGCATTATTAAAAGAAAATGTCGGCCTTTCAATTTCACCCAATGGACTCCGGGCGCAACTCAATAAAGGTAAAAATTCAATTTTTAAAAGAAGAGAGAAAGGAAAATCTACGAAGTGGCGACTATTAGATCAAAAATGAAAGTCGAGAGTAGTTGTAGCTGCCCTCGACTCGAAATTGGAAAATCCTTCCATAATCTTAGAAAGTGGGGGAATTTCCATTGACAGTATATAATTTCAACAAAGCCTTGTCAAGGGGGAATTCGAAAATAAGACCCCCACCAATTCTCAAAAAAAACATATCTATTTTTGTCGAGAAACCACAAATAATCGGTATGTAATAAATAGAAAAGACTCAGATCGGTTCCACTCCAGTCTGAGTCCTTAATCCGTAACCGGGGGTAGTCATGGTGACCAGTTCGGGGTTTGCACCCAAATTGGCCAGTTCGAATCTGGCTACCTCCAAAGAAAACATACGGCCCCGTAGCATAATGGATTATGCGCGTCTCCCGTAAAGACAAGATTCTCGGTTCGAGTCCGAGCGGGGCTGTATTAAATATATCGGAATTTTTTTCACAATCAAGAAGATTTTACTTGACAAATATGAATCGCTCAAGCATATTAGGTCAGTATGAATAAGCTGAGTAGAGAAGATAGGGTTCGGGTGGTTGCCTCTTTAGTAGAGGGAAATTCTATCCGGTCAACCGTCCGTATGACTGGTGTGGCCAAGAATACTATTGTCAAACTTCTTGAGGAAATCGGCTCGGTCTGCGCTGAATATCAGGATAAGACCTTGCGGAATCTTAAATGTAAGCAGATTCAATGCGATGAAATTTGGTCATTCTGTTACGCCAAACAAAAAAATGTGCCGGAAGATAAAAAGGGCCAATTCGGTTTTGGCGATGTTTGGACATGGACGGCCCTTGACCCTGAATCTAAATTGATCGTTTCTTGGTATGTCGGCTTACGGAATGCGGAACATGGCAAGGTTTTTATGAACGATCTGGCGAGCCGTTTATCAAATAGAGTCCAATTGACCTCAGACGGTCTTCATGCCTATCTTGAAGCCGTAGATGAAGCCTTTGGAAGTAATATTGATTATGCAATGCTTATCAAAATCTACGGGGCAGAGAATCCAAGGGAAAGCAGATACAGCCCGCCACAATGTATTGGGGCCAGAAGGCAATCACTCGTGGGCAAGCCCGCTCGGCAAAATATCTCAACTTCTTTAGTTGAACGGCAAAACCTAACTATGCGCATGGGAATGCGGCGTTTTACCCGGCTGACAAATGGCTTTTCAAAGAAGGTTCAGAATCTTGAATATGCTGTCGCCCTTCATTTTATGTATTATAACTTCTGTCGTATTCACCAGACGACAAGAATAACTCCGGCCATGGCCGCCGGAGTAACTACTAAACTTTGGAATATTGAGGATATAATTAAGTTATTGGAAAATAAAGAATTATATTAATTAAATTTAATTATTTTCAAATTAAATCAAATTTTCTACTTGACATAATAGTATTAATAATAACATTTATATAAAAGCCGATATATGATATAAGGCTTTTTAAAAATAATACTTGCCAACTGCACTTTTGTGCAGTATCATGGCCTGGAGTGATATTATGAATATGGTTTCTGCTAAAAACGTCTCCGAACTTTTCCTTACTTGGGCAAAACAAAATGGTGATTTGATTACTAATTTGAAAATGCAGAAATTGCTTTATTATGCCCAAGCATGGCATTTGGTCAATTTTAACAGACGCCTATTTGATGATCGAATTGAAGCATGGGAATTAGGCCCAGTTATACCAAAAATATATGGAGAATATAAAAAATATAGGGGCAATCCTATCCCTTATAAAATTTCTGGGAATGAAGAAAAGCCATTTTCTGAAAGACAAGTTCAATTTCTTAAACAATTTTTCAATGTATTTAGTAGCCTGTCTTCTACTGCTCTTGTAAATATGACTCATAATGAGACCCCTTGGAAAGATAATTTTGGGAAAGGTAAAAACACCGAAATTCCACCTTCCGAAATGAAAGATTATTATACAGAGGTTTTCGAAAATGGGCGGAGAAAAAGAATATAAAATACAGCCAAATTATATACAATCTACAGACAAGCTTCCCACAACCGAAGAATTAAATC
This sequence comes from uncultured candidate division Zixibacteria bacterium, assembly GCA_937867135.1. Classification (GTDB taxonomy): domain Bacteria; phylum Zixibacteria; class MSB-5A5; order GN15; family PGXB01; genus UNRQ01. The sequence goes on along the minus strand of CALMKK010000253.1, from coordinate 10,477 downwards.
AAAGAACCGAATACCGAAAACACCGTCCCATTTTTTGTTTTAAACACCTGGCCGATAAAGATGGTGATTTTGGAATAAAAAAAATAGGACAGATTGCGGATTTTCGCACTTTATTATCCAAATTTAAAATGTATTCGGAATTGACATGGGGTCAAATTGAACAATGTAGCAATTATCACGCTGGCGAAATACAGTGGCGTAGCATGAAAAAAAACCAATTCCCCGAGAATTGTATAGATTTTCCACCCTATAAATTTGGCACTTCGGATTCATTTCGCGTTTTTGGTTATCATAATCAAGGTATATTTTTCATAGTATGGTTAGACCCTAATCATAAAATGATAAATATGTCATAAATCTTTCAAATTGACCCACTACCAAATTCCGGGAGGAGCGGGAAAAACTGAATGACATCGTTATGAAATATGCCGGGGTCAATACCAAGCGCTTCTATAATATCGACTGGCAAACCTATCGCGACGGCGCTTTATCGGCCAAAACCAAAGAAATGCTGGGGCTGGTCTCATCCTTGGTCCTCCGTTGCGATGATTGCGTCATGTATCATCTGGTCCGCTGCTTCGAGGAAGGCGTCACCGACGCCGAATTGGAGGAAACTCTCTCGGTTGGTCTGATTGTCGGCGGTTCCATAACCATCCCTCACTTGCGTCGCGCCTGGCAGGCCTGGGATGAAATGAAAACAATCGGATTTGACGAAAAACCGGAAGCTCACAGCCATGACTGACCGCCAGGTTCTTTTCCTGAATCTTTTGAACGAAACTTCCGCGATTGTGGAAAGTCCCTTAAGTCCCGGTGCGGCGCTTTCAGAGGTCTGTTCTCTTTTAAAGGAACGGATTAATTCATATGATTGGGTCGGATTTTATTTGGTCGATTCGGAGAATAACCGGGAACTGGTGCTCGGTCCTTACGCCGGCGAACCGACCACCCACACCCGCATTCCCTTCGGCAAAGGGATTTGCGGTCAGGCCGCCGCGACTGAAAAAATGTTTGTCGTCGATGATGTCGCGGCCGAAAGCAATTATCTATCCTGCAGTATTAATGTAAAATCCGAAATCGTCTTGCCGATATTCAAAAATGGCGTCATTATCGGCGAACTTGATATCGACTCCCACACAAAGGCGGCCTTTGATTTTGAAGATGAGGAATTTCTGTCAAAAATATGCGACATCGCGTCGCGGATAATGTGAACTTCAGGTCCAATAGAGATTAATTTTATGGAAACGGCCATTGACCGCTATGCTCTCCGCAAAATGGGTTATGGACTCTATATTGTCAGTTCCATAATGGACGGCAAACCCAATGCGCAAGTGGCCAATACCGTCTTTCAAGTCACCTCGGAGCCGGCCCGCATCGCGGCCGCCGTCAGTCATGGCAACTTGACTCACGAATATATCAATCATGGCCGCCTTTTCAGCGTTTCCGTTTTGCAGGAATCGACCCCCTTTTCTTTCATCGGGTTGTTTGGATTCCGTTCCGGACGGGTCATTGACAAATTCGCCTCCGCCGCCCATCGCTACGGATCAACCGGATGCCCGATCGTGATAGAAAATGCCGTGGCCGTCATGGAAACCAGAGTCGTTAATCAAATTGATATCGGCACCCATACTCTTTTCATCGGTGAAATTGTCGGCGCCGAAATTTTGAATGACAATCCCCCGATGACTTATCTATATTACCAGGAAAAATTAAAAGGGAAAACCCCGGTGGATTCTCCCACTTTTATTCCGATTCTCCCCGGCCAATAGCCGGACGAAAATTTATACATCGGCGACAGCGCTATTTCCCTTCGGCCGCTCTTTTTTTCTTCCCTTCGATATTTTTTATCTCATCCTGCGCCGCCTTGATATTTGGGCCGTCGGAAAGGGCGGCCTTTTTGATATATTGATTGAAGGCGTCGATCGCTTCATCATACCTTTTTATCCATTCCAGGGTCGCCCCGAGATTGAAATAGGCGTTGGCATAATTCGGATTGATGTCAATAGTCTTCTTGAAATCGGCCACCGCTTCTTCATATCTCTCCAGGTCATACAAAACGAGCCCGCGGTAATAATAACCGTCCGCGGAACGGGGATTAATCTGAATCGCTTGAGAATAACTTTTTTCCGCCAGATCATCGTTTTTCTTGGCTCTGTAGGCATGCCCGAGATTCACATAGATTCTATCGTCGGTCGGCTTTGTCTTGATGGCATTCTGATAATCATCGATGGCCTGGTCATACAGTCCCTTCTTGAAACGGAGAATCCCGCGATTATAGTAGGCGGAACCGTTTAAAGGCTCCTTGGCGATGGCTGTCCCGTAATCGGCAATGGCGCTGTCGGCCAGATTTTTCCGCTCATAGGCGAGCGCCCGGCTGTAATAGGCGATACCGCTTTCGGGACTAAGGCGAATCGCTTCAGAAAAATCTTTTATGGCGTTGTCGTATTGACCCATATTCCCGAAAACCACCCCCCTCTGAACATATGATGTGGCATATTCCGGGTCCAGATCTATTGCCTGATCATACGCCTTCAGGGCCTCCATATAATTCTTGCCGATAAAGGCCCGATCCCCTTGTTCCAACAAATAATCGACCGTATCCTGCTCAGGTTGCCTTTGACCGTGAGCCGCTCCCGATAGAAACGGCAGGCAGATTATAAAAGATATGATGAGTCCTTTAGCCAATCGCATTATCTTCATTCTCCTTTTCTCAGGTGATTCTCTCTAATTATTATACAACAAACCTCCTTTTTGGAGGCCTTAAGATTTTTCACGCTCAACCCCGGCCGAATATTTTTCGCGCGGCTCCCATGGCCCGATTAATGAAAATTCCCGGCTCTTCCGTCAATTTCTTCCCCGTCCCCACTTCAAACAGAATATTCTTCATATTTTCGGCCATTTCGACAAATTTCCGGATCTGCGGCCATTCGATTGTGCCATCCCCCGGAATCAGGTGCTCGTCCCGCTCGCCGTGATTGTCCGATAAATGACAGGTCGTCAGGCGATTATAATATTTCTCGAGAAGTTGAAACGGCCTCCCGCTGATATTCTCGTGGGAACTGTCATAACAAAAGCCGCATTGTGAAGCCTCGAATCTCTCCATTAATTGCGCAAAGATCCGGGCCGACGGTGCTCCCGGAAGATTCTCCAGCGCAATTTGGACCCCCTGCGGTTTTACTGCCAAGAGCCGCTTAATGGAATCGGAGGCTCTTTCCAGGCACTCATCCGGGCTGTCGCTGAAATAGTGATGGGGATGCACGATAACAATCGGAATGTCATAATCAGCACATTGTCCGCAAAAGGACTCCAGAATTGCAATGGCTGTTTTCCGCATTTCCGTGTCGGCATGGGCCAGGTCATAATTATCGCCGAATGGAGCATGCGCCGATTCGATAAATAACCCCTTATCCCGGACATAATCAAGAGTCGCCCGGAATAATTGCGGTTCCGTAAAACGGCTATGCTTCAAGTCCGCCCCCATCGAAATAAAATCAAATCCCGCCCCGGCTATGAAATCAACTTGGGCCCTGATTGCAACGGTGTAATCCAAAGTAGTTGAAATGCCGAATTTGTGTTCCCTGTCTGACATATGCCAATAATAAGTCTTCGCTCCCGGGGAACCAAGAAAAAGAAAAAAATGGCCTCGTTTTTCAACGAGGCCATTCTATCGTAAACCGCTTAAGACTCCCCCTGCCGGATCCGAAGCGGCCCATTAAACTGGAGGCGTCCTTCTTGACAATCCCGTTGCTACCTCTTTCCCCCTTTTTACTCTTCCTTGAGCCCCTTGTTGTCGAATCGAGAACCACTATCTGCCTTAATTCTATCGCATAAAGCGTACCATCTCTTAGGGCCATAAAAGAAAAAAGGAACCTTCTTTTATCGTTTGAAAGACAAGGAATTAAACGGCAGTAATTTACTTTTGCCGGCTCCCGGTGGCCAAAAAAATAAAACGTCGTTTCAAATTGATTCACAACCTGAAACAACGTTTCAAAATAGCTCTGATTTATGGGAATATATCGCCGTTACAATTCCAAATAGGTCGGCGTCGATAGATATCTTTCACCGGTATCACAAATGAATGTGACAATCATTTTCCCTTTGTTTTCAGCTCGCGCCGCAACTCGAAGCGCCACCGCGACATTCGCCCCGGCCGAAATTCCGGCCAAAATGCCCTCTTCGCGCACCATCCGTCGCGTCGCATTGATCGCTTCTTCATTTGTAACCGTCGCGACTTCATCGACAATACTCATATCCAATACATCCGGTTTGAATCCCGCTCCGATTCCCTGAATGGGATGCGGACCCCGTTCTCCCCGGGAAAGAAACGCCGAAGCTTCCGGTTCAACGGCGATTAATTTCACGGCCGGCTTCATTTTTTTGAGATATTTCCCTGTCCCTGTGATTGTTCCTCCGGTCCCGACCGCCGAAATCAGAATATCAATCTTGCCGTCGGTATCCTGCCAGATTTCCGGGCCGGTCGTAGCCATATGGGCCGCCGGATTGGCCGGATTATTGAATTGTTGCGGCATATAAGAATGCGGTGTCGCCGCGACAAGTTCCTCCGCCTTCTTAACCGCCCCCGGCATTCCCTCCGACCCCGGCGTGAGAATTAACTGGGCCCCGAGAGCCTTTAGCAGATTTCTCCGTTCCAATGACATCGTGTCCGGCATCGTCAGCATTAATTTGTAACCCCGTGCGGCGCAGATAAACGCCAGGGCGATTCCGGTATTCCCCGATGTCGGCTCTATTATGACGGTTTCTTTTGTAATCTGGCCCTTCTTCTCGGCATCTTCAATCATAAAATAGGCAATCCGATCTTTTACCGATGAACAGGGATTGAACGACTCCAGTTTTACAACCACTTCTCCGGGCAAACCCTGACCCATTCGATGCAATTTCACCAGCGGCGTTTTGCCTATCAATTGTGAAATATCTTCTGCTATCCTGCTCATTATTTACCTCGAGAATAACAAGGTTTTCTAAATAAAATACATTTCCTGGCCGGTTCGAATCATCTCCATAATATCAGCCACCTTAATCGACGCCAGGTAATCGATGACCTTTTTCTCGGCTTCCCTCCAAATAAATGAAAGGGCATGGGAATTATCCTCCGGATCCCCGGGCTCCCTTAATTGCGTGATTATCATTTTTCCTTCAAAGGCCGTGACAATATCCCAAACCGTAATCGTGGCGGGATCCCGGGAGAGAATATATCCGCCGTTTTTGCCCCGATTGGCGTCAACCAGCCGCGCTCGACGCAATTGCGCTAAGAGCAGTTCCAGGTAACGAACCGGGACTCCTTGTGAACTGGCAATCTCCTTGGCCTGTATCGGCCCCTTACCATAATTCCCCGCCAGAGCCACAATTGCCCTCAATCCATACTGCGCTTTCAATGATAGCATATTTCTTTCATTATCCTATCAACTATTTGTATTTCTTGAAAAGAATACGGATTTAGTTGGCTTTTTTGTGGGAATAAAATTGGGCCCATAATCAGCCGGTCGGAATGAATTCAAGCCCCTAATTTCGGGCACAACTCAATCTTGCGTTAAATTATTTTCGCGGATGCGGAAATCAGCGATAGCCGAATATCTCGGCATAAATAATAAGGAAAATCAGCGATATCCCCAGGAAAAGAGCGATCCCGCCGAATATCTTCAACCCCCGCACCATAACCGGTGGCAGAGGTTCCGCCAGATGTTTCTTAATCTCGCGGGTCTTGATCATTTCCTCGTATTCGCGCGGACGATCCTGTTTCAGTTCCTCCAGCGGTACCCGGCCGGTAAAAATGACCGTATCCATTGGGAATTTATCCGGGCGAAAATGGGTGTTGAAGAAATGCACGGTGAATATGAAGGCCACCGCCAGAAGCGCTTCATCGGAGTGAATAATAGTGGCGACATTTATGAACCAGCCCGGCAGAATACGGGTGAATATTTCCGGAAACCAAAGCATCAAACCGGTCGTCCCGATAATGGCCACTCCCCAGAAGACCGCGAAATAATCGAACTTCTCCCAATAGGTCCATCGTCCATAGGTCGGGCGCGGGCCGCGCCCGAAAAACCATTTGAAAGTTCCGACCACTTCTTTCAAATCGGTCTTATTGGGAAGCATCGAATTGGCGCCGAAAAGTACCTGCCGCCAACTCTTCTTTTCCTTTTTCTTCATCCGAATCAAATCGAAAATATGGGCCCCGAAATAGAAGAATGTGATTATGGCGCAAAGACGATGAATATAACCGGCCGATTCGAAACCGCCCAAAACCCCCGACAACCACTGCGCCCAGCCCAGATAAGAAAATTTAAGCGTCATCCCGGTCAGGGCCAACCCGATAAAACTGATTATCACCAGAATATGAAGCCGTCGCGGCAAGGTACGGAAACGAACATATTCCAGATTCCCCAAGGCGGCCGTCCGTAACTGCTTATGCTTCCTCATCATCTGGAACGAACGGGGTAACCACATCAATGTGTGCGTCCCGGCCACCGTCAAGGTCCCCACCAGCAGAATCGTCATAAACCAAAATGTATAAAAAAGAATCGGATATTTATGACGGTCATGATGCGTGGCATGGGTAAGATATCCGGCAAAACGACGGTTCGATCCCGGATGGCATTGTCCGCAGGTCTTCACAATATTGGCGCGCGATAATGTCGATTTCGGCTCATACGGCGGCAAAATATTATGCGCCCCATGGCAGTCATAGCACTTGGCGGCCGCCGTATATCCTAATTTTGAAACTTTGCCGTGAAATGTTTCGAAATAGGTTTTGGTGACATCCTCATGGCACTTCCCGCACTGGTTGATTATCCCCAGCTTAAATCCTTCCGAGTCGGTGCGGATAATAGTATGGGATTGATGGCAATCAATACAGGCCGGCAGCGGCTGCTCGGTCTTGGAAACCAGGGGCGAATGAATGCTCTGTTCAAATTGCTCGTAAATTCCGTTATGGCATCGCCCGCAGGTCGCCGGAACATTCTTATGATTGATGCTTGATTCCGGGTTGTCGCGGGGCAATTCGTGGTGTGCCGTATGGCAATCGGTGCACATCGCCGTCACCACCAGCCCGCTCTGAAGCAACCCCTTGCCGTGAGCGCTCTCGGTATAATTCTCCAGGATATTATGTTGCGTGCCGGTATAGCGAACCGCCGCTTTGTTCCCTTCACGATGACACTTTCCGCATAATTCCGGCACATGGGTCGGATACGTTGGAGATTTTTCGTCCTCATGACCCATTATATTATGCGTCCCGTGGCAGTCCCGGCATACCGGCGCCACCGGATCATTTTTCTCCGCCAATATCCCATGCGTACTTGTCTTGTAGGTTTCGACCACCTGCTCGTGGCAAATGGAACAATCGACTTTCGATGTAATCGTGGCGCAGGGACGCTGATGCGACGGCGTAATGCCGGTATGGCACTGGGCGCATGAAATTTTGGTGTGAATCGAATGTTGCGTCTCCAGCGAATCGATATACATCGAAACCGTTTTCCCGTCCCGAATCGCGGCCAAATCGGTTTTGGCATGGCAAACCAGGCAATCCTGATTGGACATGCCACGTTCGTAAAATATTCTTCTTATTTTATGCGGCGAATGGCAGTCCACGCAGACCGGCACCTTATTCGGTTCTTTTTCCCATAATTCCCCCCGGACCACTTTCAAATGAACCTGTTCTATCCGCCCATGGCATTTCTCGCACGTCTTGGCGACATTAGTTCGATAGATGCTTGATTGCGGATCGGTATGGGGCCGAACATTATGAGCGGTATGACAATCGGAACAGACCGCGGTAACCGTCAATCCCTGCTTAAATAATCCTTCGCCATGAATACTCTCGGAGTAATGAGTCAGAATGCTGTCCTGCGGAATATTATAATCTCGGCTGACCGGCGTTCCCTCTTTGTGACAGCCGCCGCAGACAAAAGGAATATTGAATTTTGTTACCCGGGATTCGGGCGATTTTACCGGCACAATATCATGACTGCCGTGGCAATCCCAGCATCGCGGCGCCAATTTTTCCCCCGCCTTGACCGCCTTGCCGTGCAGACTTCCGTCATAAACCGCTGCAATTTGGTCATGACAGAGCCCGCAATCGACCGGCTCAACTCTTTCCTTGTGTGGAAATTCCGTCCCGGACAAATCGGCATGGCAGGTAATACAGTCGTTCCCCCCATGCACCCCCTTCTTATAAACCTTCTCGTCAATAAATAGGGATACCTGCTTGCCGTCGCGCTCGGCCGTCAGAGTAATATCACCATGGCAGGCCAGGCAATCATCGGTCGTCTGGCCCCGGGCCGCACCGCCGATTAAAACCGCGACCGCCCAAATCGACCAGATAAAAAATCTATTACGGAATATCGCCACTCTAAATCTTCTCTTACGCCGTCCGGGTGCTCTTCTATTCCCCGACGGTCTTTTCCTTATCTTTCAATGACGGGTCTTCGGGATGCTCATGTTCAAACCATTCCAAAGGCATTTTGCCGGTGTACCACGACGGGTTCATCGGATAAACATTGGGGCTGAAAACGGTCGAATACATGTGCCAGATGAGAATGGCCAGAAACGCCAGCCAGGCTTCATAAAAATGCATGACCACCATCACATCGAGAAATCCCTTGGGGAACCACTTTACCGCCAGGTTGTCGAACCAGAGGAATAGCCCGCTCAATATCATTACCGCCGTTCCCCAAACCAGCGCCCAGTACTCCGCCTTCTCGACATAGCTGAACCGCCCGAATCTCGGCTTGGGGACATTGAATCCGAGATTATATTTTATCATCTGCACAAATTCCATAAAATCCAATTTCCGGGGGAAAATATCTTTGATAAATTGACGGCCCCGCGGCGTCGTCAAATAGAATATATGCCAGATCGACGTCAGAATAAAGAGCACCGCCGCCGTGCGGTGAATGACCCCCCGAAGCGGGAATCCCCCTTCCCAACCGAATAGAATCTGCACCCACCATGATTCTGAATAGCGGAGCGCGAAACCGGTAATCACCAAGGTGATAAAAGTCACCATCAGGAAAGTATGTTGCCAGACTTCATTAAAGGTCATCCGTTTGATTTGCTCTTTCAAACTCACATTCTTGATCTGCTTGCGCAGGTCGATCAGCCAATGCACAATCATCAGGCCGATAATCAAAATGATTACCACAATATAGATTTCCCCGATAATTCGGGCGATCGGCGTCTGCGAAATTCCGGGCGTGCTGTGAATCGGCGTCTTGGCCACTTCCGCCGAAATCCCCGGATGACATTGCCCGCAAGTCTTTTTCAAATTGGCCGGATAAATCGATGAAGTCGGATCGGTGTGCGGAAGAATCCTGTGCGCGCCATGGCACGAAGCGCAATTGGCCACCGTCACATCGCCCGCCTTGCTCTTTAATCCATGATAACTATCGACATATGATTTCAAGCGGCCGCTCGGAATACCGTATTTTTCGTTCAAATAGGCCGATTCGTGGCATGGCGAACAGGTCGCCTCGGCTATCCGGGCCGGGCTGACCGGCGACAGCGGATCGCTCGGGGCGATTATACCGTGCTCGCCGTGGCAGTTGGTGCAAACCGGGGCATCAGTCTCGCCCCGCGCCACCAGCTTGCCGTGAATCCCTTCCCAATAATCATTCTCGATATTGCGATGGCACCGGCCGCACGTCTTGGGAATATTGAAATGATTGATTGACGACTCCGGGTCGCCCGGAGAAAGGATTCTATGCGCCGTTCCCCCGGTCGAATGGCAGTCATTACAGGTCGCCGCCATATAGATCCCGCCGAGCGCCGCCTTGCCGTGCACACTGCTCTCATAAACCGTCACCGCATTGCCGATTAATATATCGTGCTTTTTGACCAGGTTCAGATCGCTGTGACAACGGCCGCAAGTCATCGGAAGATTCAAAGGATTGGTCCGCGATTCCTTATTCGTTACCGGTAAAATATCATGTTTGCCGTGGCAGTCGGCGCAATCCGGAATATCCGATCCTCCCGGATACTTCAGGCGGCCGTGCCATTTATATTGATCCGCCTCGGTCGAATGGCACTCCCCGCAATTTACCTGCCCCACTTTTTCATCGTGCGGCAGAGACTTGATGGAACTATGACAATCGGTACAGCTCATCCCGCTGTGCGATGACAGTGCCAGCGAACTGTCGAACGTTTTTCCGATTTCCCCCGCGGAAATATCGTGGCAAGTCATGCAATCGCTGTTGCTGATGGCGCCGCTCTGGCCGAACGCGGATGACAATCCCGCCAACAATATAATCCCCAGAATAATTAATCCCGGCCTATTTTGCCTTGTACCCATAAAACTCATAAATCCTTAAATTTGAATTCTCTCTTATCCTATTGCTTGACAAGTGAATAGTTTCACAAGCAAATTAGCTCAAATGGATAATTAATATCAATATTATCCTCTTTAATCGGCAATATATACAGCGCTATTATGCCTGGCAAGTGAAAACTGTCACTTTTGCGAGTTTTTTAA
>CALMKK010000252.1 GCA_937867135.1 uncultured candidate division Zixibacteria bacterium | reverse complement strand
TGTGGGGTAAAAGTTCCACCAGGAATTCAAAGTTTTACTTGAAGTTTTCTTCCGCGGCATCCCACAAAGCGGATGGCAGGTCAAATCGCGGATCGAAAGAGGTCGTCAAACGTTTCGCGACGGCGGATGACTTTGCTGCGCTTCCCGCTCACCAGCACTTCCGGCGCGCGCAGCCGCATATTGTAATTGGACGCCAGCGACATCCCGTAGGCCCCGGCGCACCAGATCGCCAGCACATCTCCCGGCGCAACCGGCGGCAGCGGCCAGTCGTGCAGAAAACAGTCGCCCGTTTCACACACCGGGCCAACGATATCCACGCGGCGCAGCGCAGCGGAACCGGCGCCCTTCGCGCGCGTCACCGGGGTGATCGCATGCACCGCGCCATAGAGCGCGGGGCGCATCAGGTCGTTCATCGCCGCGTCCCCAATCACAAACTTTTTTCCGCGATTCTCCTTCACGTAGAGCACGCGCGTCAGCAGCATCCCCGCCTGGGCCACAATCGAACGGCCGGGTTCCAGCAGAAGATGCACGCCCAGCGGTCGCACAATCTCCCGCACCATCCGTGCATAGGCCGCGCGCGTCGGCGGCTGCTGATCGGTGTAGCGCACGCCCAAGCCGCCGCCGAAATCGACATAGCGCAGGTTGATGCCCTGCGTGCGCAGATCGAGCACGAAGGCTACGGGCTCCTGCTTGACGCCGGCCCATTGCGCCCCCAGTTCTTTTAGACCGTTATCTGACACTTTGGATTTTTTTGGGAATGGCCATCGGGGTGGGAATGGGGTACTTTATACCGGATATTCCAGCCTTCTGGAATCAGTTCAGCTCCGGGACGACAAATATCCCCATCGCCATTGGATTGATTCTTATGATGTATCCCCCCCTGGCTAAAGTACGTTATGAAGAAATGGGGCGGGTTTTCCGGGATTTCAAAATACTTGGCTTGAGCTTGGTCCAGAATTGGATCATCGGGCCGGTTCTGATGTTTTTTTTGGCTATTATTTTTCTTCAGTCATATCCAGAATATATGGTCGGGCTGATAATGATTGGGTTGGCCAGATGCATTGCTATGGTTATTGTCTGGAATGATTTGGCCTCGGGTGATCCGGAGTATGCCGCCGGTCTCGTGGCCTTTAATTCCGTGTTTCAAATTCTTTTTTATTCCATTTTTGCCTGGATATTCGTCACCAAACTGCCGCCACTTTTCGGCCTTTCCGGGGCCCTTGTGCAAATAACCATTGGACAGATTGCCAAAAGCGTTTTCATATATCTTGGCATCCCTTTTCTGGCCGGTATTATTACCCGCTTCATGTTGATAAATCTTAAAAATAAGGAGTGGTATCAGCACAAATTCATTCCTAAGATTTCGCCGATTACTTTAATAGCGCTCTTATTCACAATTGTAGTTATGTTCTCGCTCAAGGGCGAACATATCGTAAAAATCCCGCTTGATGTCATCCGTATCGCCATTCCTCTCTTGATCTATTTTGTAGTAATGTTTTTAGTTAGTTTCTTTATGAGTAAAAGAGCCGGGGCTGATTATGGGAGGTCGGCGACCCTGTCATTTACGGCCGCTTCCAACAATTTTGAGCTGGCCATAGCTGTGGCTGTGGCGGTCTTTGGAATTCATTCGGGCGTAGCCTTCGCAGCGGTGATAGGACCTTTGGTTGAGGTTCCGGTGATGATTGGGCTTGTAAATGTCGCACTTTATTTCCGGCGCCGCTACTTTATGGTTCCGGGAGTTGCGACGCGGGAGGCAAAATGACATCCGAGCTTTTTAAAGGATTGTCAGAGCCAATTCGATTGCGTATTGCTATTCTGCTTCTTGACCAGGAATTATGTGTCTGTGATTTGATGGCTGTCTTGAAATTGCCGCAATCGACCATATCCAGGCATATGTCGCGAATGAAGGCATCGGGACTCGTGACCGACCGCAGAAATGGCAAATGGGTGCACTATCAATTTGCCGATACCCCGCTGGTGGAGGGAATGAGGTCTTTTCTGCGTCGGAACTACTCTGGCATCAAACCACATAGAGATGACCTGAAAATTCTGAAGCAATATATGGCTTCTCGAGAGTGCGCCTGATCTTTGAATGCTAATTATGAAAGGGACGTTGGATAATCAACCATGAGCGATAATAGATTACGGATTCTGGTCCTCTGCACCGGAAATTCCTGCCGATCCCAGATGGCTGAAGGATTCTTTCGTCATTACGGGAATGATAAACTGGAGGTCTTTTCTGCCGGAATTGAACCAAAAGGATTAAATCCCAAAGCGGTTCAGGTAATGGAGGAAATCGGGATAGACATTTCCGGCCAAAGTTCAAAGCACGTCTCCCGGTATGTGGGTCAGTCTTTCGATTATGTCATTACCGTCTGCGACAACGCCGCGAAAAACTGCCCGGTTTTTCCCGGTCATGGCAAAAAACTGCACTGGCCCTTTGATGATCCGGCGGAGGCAACCGGTTCTGAAGAGGAAATACTTCGAGTATTTCGGCGCGTGAGAGATGAAATCGGGCGCACAATAAGAACTTGGTTGATTGAGTATGACGCTATCGGGTATTGATTGCGAAATAGATATCCCGAATGTCTCCGGGGTCGTTACAATTACGACCGACGATAAAGAGCAATCTGTGACTTCGGCACACTATAGCATCTTCTTTGGCCCATGATATTTGACGCCAATTTGCCGAATGATCATGCGGCCGGATATTTAGATACCTATTGCAGAGTGATACCTTTAGGAGTTAAAGTGATTAATGGAAATGGTCCCTCTCTAATACGAACAAACCTTGAAGCGACTGAGCCGCATAGGGCATTTGCGTTATTTAGGGATCGTCAAACAGTATACTCATCAAAAGCGGGAGATTCTTTATGAAACGCTTAGGCATAACGATTGTCATTCTCCTTATGGTCTTTTCAACAGCCTGCAAGGAATCATCGGAGACCCCTGCGCCTAAGAATCCAGGCTCTAATTCAGGAATGACACAGTCTGCCCCCGAGCCTTCTCAATCATCGACAACTTCGCCCGTTCCTGCGGCTAAACCCATAAAGGCTCCGCCTCTTATGTCCCTCCAATCAGCTGAAGCGACAGCTCCAGGCATGAATCCGCCGCACGGACAGCCAAATCATCGCTGCGATATCCCCGTAGGGTCGCCGCTCAGTTCGCCGCCGGGGACGCAGCCGACACCAACTGTCACCGCACAGCCAAATGTCTCCGTCCAGACCGGCACACCCTCGACCGCTCCTGGCATGAATCCGCCGCACGGACAGCCAAATCATCGGTGCGATATCCCCGTGGGGGCGCCGCTCAATTCGCCGCCGGGAAAATAGAAGTGATTTCTTCAATGGCAGTAGCAACCAAGTGCTCAAATGCCTATTTGTTGAGCAGTAATTAAGGAATAAATTTATTCCCGCCACTGCCGTTCGGGGGATGAAATGTGATTAATTGGCCGCTTCCGTCATAACATACATTTATCCAACAAGTTAAAAAAATAATTAAGGATTTATAAAATTCGCCTTGACTTCCATGGCTATTTGCCGATATTACCAAACAACCAAATGGAGTAGAGAATATATGGACATAAAATACAAAATGCGGCTTGAGACCAAAGCAAAGATCATAAAAGCGATGGCCCATCCGACTCGTCTTTTCATCGTGGAGGAATTGTCCCGCAAAAGCCATTGTGTCTGCGAATTAACAGCCATGATCGGCGCCGACACCTCGACCGTTTCCAAACATCTGTCGATTTTGAAGGCGGCCGGAATCGTCCAGGACGAAAAGCGCGGATTGCAGGTGTGGTACCAACTCAAGGTCCCCTGTATCCTGAATTTCTTTGGATGCATAGAACAGGTTATGAAGTCAAAGGCCAAGGAACAGATTGCCCTCATGGGCTGACGAATATTTTTTTGGGGTTATTTGGTACTTTGCCCAAATAACCATAAGCTATTGTAAAAGGACGAAATCGAAATATATGGACTGGAAAAAAGAATGGAAACCTCTCGCGGTGATTGTCGCTGCCTTCCTCGCAAGTTTTTACCTGCCCGTCGGAAAGCCGCGATTCGATAACGCTATCACCGAATCATTGCAGTTGGTTAAATGGTATGCCCAGGAGCATGTCTTACTCTGTTTGATTCCGGCTTTTTTTATCGCCGGCGCTATAGGCGTGTTTGTCAGCCAGGCCTCGGTGATGCGCTACCTGGGCGCCAAAGCCAATCGGATTCTTGCTTACGGTGTGGCTTCAGTTTCCGGGACAGTCCTGGCTGTTTGTTCTTGTACTGTCCTCCCCCTGTTTGCCGGTATCTATCGAATGGGTGCCGGGCTCGGTCCGGCCAGCGCCTTCCTCTATTCCGGACCGGCCATTAATGTATTGGCCATCTTTCTCACAGCCCGCATTCTGGGCCTGGAAATGGGCGTAGCTCGGGCCGTTGGAGCGGTGGCATTCAGCATTATAGTGGGACTGTTCATGCACTTCATTTACCGCAAGGAAGAGAATGCAAGGGCGGAAACGCAGATGGCATTGCCGGATCCGGCGGCAACGCGACCTCTTTTTCAAACAATTCTCTATTTTTCTTCGATGATAGCAGTTCTCGTGTTCGCCAACTGGGGTAAATCAAGCGAGCCGGCTGGCGTCTGGAATACACTTTATGAAATCAAGTGGTACCTGACAGGCCTATCAGCGGCAGCCTTGGGATTGATGTTAATAACCTGGTTTAATGTACAGTGGTGGAAGATAATCTCCACAGCCATTCCTGTTTTAGTACTGGGATTATTCTTTCGCGAATCCCCCCTCATTCCCTTTGCCGCGGGTTTTGTGGGATTATCATTAATCACCAGCACTGGCGACGGCGAAATGGGTGCATGGTTTGAACAGACTTGGGGATTTGCCAAACAGATTCTGCCGCTTTTACTTCTTGGAGTAGTGGTGGCTGGATTGTTTCTGGGACGTCCTGGTCATGAGGGAATCATTCCGTCGGAGTGGATAAGCGGCATGGTAGGCGGCAACTCCCTCGGGGCGAATCTCTTTGCTTCCGTAGCAGGCGCCTTTATGTATTTCGCCACCTTGACGGAGATTCCTATTCTCCAGGGGTTGCTTGGCAGCGGTATGGGAAAAGGACCGGCTTTGGCGTTACTTTTGGCCGGTCCGGCGCTTTCCCTGCCGAGCATGCTGGTGCTTCGAAGCATTATGGGGACAAAGAAAACAATTGTATTTGTAAGTATCGTGGTGGTTATGGCTACGATCACGGGAATGATTTATGGAAATCTATTCGGATAGGAGGTAATGCATGAAACTGATTCAGATTCTTGGCACGGGGTGCCCCAAGTGCAAGAAACTTGAGGAGAACACTCGTCTTGCCGCCAAAACCATTGGCCTGGAGTGTGAAGTCCTCAAGGTTACCGACATTAACGCAATCATGCACATGGGCGTAATGATGACGCCGGGATTGGCAATCGACGGCAAAGTTGTTATGTCGGGTAAGGTGCCGTCGGTCGACGAACTCAAGCAGATATTAACATCATAACCAATTCGCAGCACTTTGCGGTAATATTGGCTTGTGAGACCCCGATTGCAGTACGTAAAATGATAGAAAAGAATAACCGAGGAGAGTGAAAGAATGAGGCAATATCTAAAATCGGCCGTAGTAATATCGGCCATTGGTTTAATGTGGGTAGGGGGCTACCTGTTGTCGTACGCAGGAGACACTACTAAGACGGAAACTGTAACTGCCAAATCTGACTCAACTATGACCGCCGACAGCAATTCACTTGCTTCGCATAAGATAATCGCCTATTACTTTTATGGCAATGTTCGGTGTGCAACCTGCCGCAAGATTGAAACCTATACAAAGGAGGCAATTGACAGCGCCTTTGCGGATGAGCTGAAGTCCGGCCTACTGGAATTTCATGCAACAAATATTGATTCTTCACAGAATGAACACTTTCGCGAGGACTATAAGCTGTATACCAAATCAGTGATTATTGTGTATTTCGTGGAGGGCAAACAGATACGCTGGAAAAACCTTGAAAAAATCTGGATGCTGACGGGAAAGCGCGATGACTTTCACAAATATATTCAGCAGGAGGTTCAGGCCTATTTGGATTTAAAGGAATGACATTGAATCCCCTCTTGCCAGTTAAGAACATCAGTGGAGCCATATGACAGCAAAGAAAATTACTACTATAGTACTTTTAGCCTTTGTGGCTATCAGCGTCGCCGTTTTCATCGCCCGACAGGCCGGCATTGTCCCGGCTAACCTGATACCGTTCGGTTCCTCGTCCGACAGCCCCCATCACAAAATTATTGCATACTACTTTCACGGCGCGGTTCGTTGCCAGACCTGTCTGAATATTGAAAGCTACACTGATGAAGCGATGAAGACGCATTTCGCCGATGACCTTGCCAGTGGGAAACTTGAGTGGCGGGTGATCAACCGCGAAGAACCGCCCAATGAGCATTTCGTGGAGGACTACCAGCTTTACTCGCAAGCGCTTATCCTTGTCGATTCAATCCCGGGCAAACCCTCCGAATGGAAAAACCTCGAGGCTATTTGGGATTACGTCGGCGACAAAGCCACCTTCATCGAATATATTCATACTGAGGTTGGTCAATACTTGAGGCGGTTGTAATGGAATCGCTGGTTGCGGCCGCCCTCTCGGCGCTATGGCTGGGAATTCTCACCTCTATCAGCCCCTGTCCCTTGGCGACCAACATTGCGGCGGTTTCTTATATAGGCAAACGGGTCGACAGCGCCCGTTTCGCGATCTGGACCGGTCTGCTATATGTCCTGGGAAGAATCATTACTTACGTCGCCGTGGGTGCGATAGTAACAGCCGGGATACTCTCGATACCGGGCGTATCAAACTTCCTGCAGAAATACATGAACAGCTTGTTAGGACCGATTCTAATTCTGGTCGGCTTGATACTTCTGGAATGGTTGCCTCTAAATATTCCCGGCATAACTGTCAGCGATAAAATGCGGGAGCGCGCCTCTCGCGGCAGTCTCTGGGGCGCATGCGTTCTCGGCGCCGTGTTTGCACTGTCATTCTGCCCGGTATCGGCCGCCCTATTTTTCGGGAGCCTGGTTCCCCTTTCGGTACAGCATCACTCATATCTGCTGTTACCGTCGCTATATGGGATTGGAACCGGTCTCCCGGTATTGGCATTTGGCATCGCGATAGCATTCGGCGCGCAATCAGTGTCCAGACTATTTACCGGCATCAAGCAATTCGAGCGCTGGGTCCGGATCATCACGGCGATAGTGTTTATTGTCATCGGCATTTACATGATTCTGCGATATGTCTTTTTCGTGTTTTAGCCCGGTATTGGATTAGTGCGGCCGAATAACGCAATTGAACTGGATATAGAAGGCACGAACCCTTGAGAATTGTATGGATATAATGCAATTAACACAGGAAACGCACAAGACGCTGGCTCCATATCTTATGCCGCGCTCCTTTCGGAAAGGGCAACTGCTCTGGAGTGAAGGGGATACTGACGGCCTTTTAGTGTATCTAAAGTCCGGAAGGGTGAAGATATATCGACTGCTCCCCACCGGCAAAGCCGTGATCCTTTTTATTTTCGACGCGGGAACGCTTTTCGGCTTCATGCCGTTTCTTGATGACCGCCCCTATCCCGCCTATGCCCAGGCCCTGGTGGACTGTGAAGCGGATGTCATGCATAGATCCGAACTGAGGCAGGTCCTTCAAAAAGACCCGGAGGTTGCCCTGGCCCTGATAAAGCAATTATCTGTCCGCTTACGCGATGCCTTTGATACGATCGAGCGTCTGTCCAGCCGTGGTGCGAATCCCAAGGTGGCTTCGGCCATTTACGGCCTGGTGGCGGAGGACACTCATCCGGACAATTTAATCTTCGTTTCATTACCGGTTGCTTCTCACGAGTTCGCTCAATCGCTTGGTCTGACCCCGGAATCGTTTTCGCGTGGTATATCGACTCTGGTGGAGCAGAGGATATTGAAACGTCTCAAAAAAAACAGATTTCAGATATTAGACCTTTCACGATTACAAAAAGCCGCCAGCGTTGCCATATGGTGAACAATCCTTCCCCTTCGTTGACCCTGATCAATGACTGGGTTGCGCAGTCCCCCATTTAATCACAAATGCGATTGCTACTTGATTAAGTAGAAAACATCCGCCGTGTGAGGATATGCCCACCCAATCAGACATCGAGGTTCTGCATTCCACTTAAGGCCGTGATTTCCCTGGTTTGGCCGCTTGGGGCGGCTGAATAATCCGGCCCCTTTCTATTATGTTTTTCGTATTTTGACAGACGCGGGGGGGGGTAACATCTCGTATCACAATCACTTCCGCTAAATAAAACAGAAATTGACGGCCGTCAATGAATCTATCTCTCCTGTTGCCTATCATAGAACCATGAAAAACAAAAAACAACAAAAGTCATTACCTAAACTCTCGAAAGGAGAAAGAATCATGGTAGAACCGAAAGAATTTCTTGAAGCGGGACAGGCCTTTCACGGTCACAAATGTCCGGCCATGCCGATGGGTCTGCGCGTAGGCGCGGCGGCTATGAACAAGCTCGGCGTGGAACGGGCCCAGGACGGGCAATTGCTGGCCCTGGTGGAATTGGGCGAGGATCATTGCGCCACCTGCTTCGGCGACGGTATTCAGATGATCACCGGTTGCACCTTCGGCAAAGGCAATATCAAAAAGCTTCATCACGGTAAATGGGGGGTTACGCTGATTGACACCAAAACCGGCCGCGCTGTGAGAGTCACTCCCAAAGCCGAAGCAATGCTGGCCAATAAGAATAGTGACTTTATTAAGAAATACCGCGAAAAAGGAATCCCGGCCTCGAAAGTCCCGGCTGAAGTCGTGGAACCGCTCGTCAAAAAGGTCATGAGCGCTCCGGATAATCAGCTTCTTGATGTCGGCGAGGTCGTTGAATATGCTGTTCCAAAGAAGGTTGACTCCTTTGCAGGGTTTGTCTGCGACAATTGCGGTGAAATGGTGGTGGAAAACTACGGCCGTATTGTCGGGAAAAAACATGTATGCATTCCATGTCAGGCGATGCTGACCGGGGCTAAATCGTAGCATTTGGCAAATAAGGGAAGATATAATAGTCGGAAAAAAAGGAGTTCAATATGTCGACAAAATTTATTCCTCCGGAATGGGCGCTTGAGTTTCACAGCCATCGGTGTCCTTTCATGCCGGTCATAGTTTTTTTTGATAAGACACTATATAGCGTACGTGGCGAACACTTGCCTGATCGCTATGCCCCACGGGAGGGCTGATATCATGTTGCCCTTAGCCGGAATCATAACCTTTATCTTTACGGCTCTGCTCACTATTGCGGGAGTCGGAGCCGCTTTTATCCTCATCCCGGTGTTTATGGCGCTGGGCATCGAGGTGCACACGGCCATGGCCACGGCGCTTTTGCTCAACGCCATCGGCATGTCGGTCGCTTCCGTGACATTTATCCGAAGAAAACTGGTGGTCTGGAAAATCGCTGTTCCCATTCTCATTGTTGCTTCGGCTCTTTCTCCCCTTGGTGCATGGGTCAGCCAGGGGCTCGATCGTAACATACTCCTGTGGCTTTTCGTCGGCTTTCTTGTTTTTGCCGCTTTGATGATGCTGTTTTACACGCCCAAATCCAGAGAAAAGACGTACGGGACGGGTTCCCTGCTTGGTGTCGGGATGAGTGTCGGAGGAGCCGGCGGTTTTCT
>CALMKK010000251.1 GCA_937867135.1 uncultured candidate division Zixibacteria bacterium | reverse complement strand
AGAAGCAATTGTGCGTAAAGTACCCGGAACAGTTGATGTCGACAATAATCTGGAAAAAGCCAAGCCGGAATTGAGGATTTCGGTCGACCGCGGGCTGGCCAATGATTTGGGCCTCAATGTCTATGATATCGCGGCCAGTACCCGATATTTGGTCGACGGTGAGGTTGTGTCACGGTATAAGGACGGCGACAAAGAATATGATGTGCGGCTCAGACTGAAGGAAGGCGACCGGGAATCGGCCGAGGATATCGGCCGCCTGATAATTGCCAGCAATAAAGATGTCACCGGGATGAGGACCTTTTTGGTGCCGCTTTCCCATGTTGCCCAGATCGAAAAAACGGCCTCGGTGGGGAAATATAACCGCTATGATCGCCTGCGGGAAGTTAAGGTCAGCAGTAATGTCACCGGCAATTATTTCTCGGGAACTATTACTAATCAAATCATAGCTGAGGCCGACAAAATTAACCTGCCGCCCGGATACTATATCGGCAAAACCGGTTTCGGTGAGATGCAGGATGAATCCTTTGCCAGTATCTTCACGGCGCTGGCACTGGCGGTGATATTTGTATATCTTCTTCTGGCTTCGCAATTTGAATCATTTTTTGATCCATTCTCGATTATGTTTTCTTTGCCATTGTCGATGGTGGGGGCCATTATAGCCCTTCTGGTATTTCGCAATTCCATATCGATAATTTCGCTGATTGGTATAATAATGTTGATGGGTCTGGTTACAAAAAATGCTATCTTGCTGATTGATTTTGTTAAGCAGAACCGTCGCCGCGGAGTAGAGCGTCTGGAAGCCATTTTGATTGCGGGCCCGGTACGGTTGCGGCCGATTCTGATGACGACTTTCGCCATGATTTTCGGTATGCTGCCTCTGGCCCTGGGAATCGGCTCCGGGGCGGAATTCCGCGCTCCGATGGGTAGAGCGGTGATTGGCGGACTTATCAGTTCGACCCTTTTGACGCTGGTCGTGGTGCCGGTTATATATACTGTCATTGATGACATCGTGGCCTATTTCCTCGGCCACGCAACCGTTCAGGCAGAAAAGGAAGATTTCGCTGATGAAGGAGCAATCGGTCAGTCCGAGTAAGGATTTTCGCTACAGCGATCTTTATCTGGATTTTCTGGAAAAAAAGCCGGCGATGAAGAAATATTTCATCGCCGAGGAACCATTTGAGGTTGCGGCCGGGCTGGGGCGAATTCATGTCGACCGCGAATTGATGGCGAACATTCTGGTGCGGCAGAATACCGCATTTGAAGCCAAGCCGGAGACTTTCAAAGCCATAGAGAAATTGCGTAAGGAAGACACATTATGCATATTCGGCGGGCAGCAGGCGGGTCTTTTTGGAGGGCCTCTTCTAACACTATATAAGGCCATTGGCCTGGTCAAGCATGCCCAGCTTTTGCAGAAGAAACTTCATCGTGAAGTGGTGCCGATTTTCTGGATTGCCTCGGATGATCATGATTTCGAGGAAATAAACCATGCCTTTGTCTTGGACAACAAAGGAGAAATTGAGCGTCTCGCATATGAGGCCCCGCCGCCGACCGCGGTATCGGCCGCCGAGATATTATTTGCGGACGCCGAACAATATAATCATTTATCCGGACGAGTGAAGGTTACGCTGGGCGAGACCGATTTTACCGGTGAGATGTATCGTCGGTTGTTCGCGGCCTATCGGGCGGGAAATTCGTTTGTCGATGCATTTGGTCAGTACTTGCTTGACATCCTACCTGATATCGGCCTGGTGATGTTTTCGCCCGCGGATAAAGAGGTAAAAGTTGCCTCCCGGCCGTTTTTTAAGCGGTTGGCCGAGGGGCATTTCCGGTTCAGGGAAATCCTGGGAGAGACCAATCAGAACCTTGAAAAAGACGGGTATCATGTTCAGGCCGAGAAGAAAGAAACGGCAGTAAATTTATTCCTGCATACCCCCGCCAGAGTTGCCGTCCACTATGAAAGCGATTCTTTTGTCTTTGGAGACAAGCGGCTGGGTCTTAATGGCCTGATTGATTTGATTGATCGTCATCCGGAACGGTTTTCGCCCGATGTTTTGGCCCGGCCAATCTGGCAATCGTATCTATTTCCGGTGGTGGCTCAAATCGGGGGGCCCTCGGAAATCGCTTATTTCGCCCAGATCGGGCATTTATTCGAATTTTTCGGCCTCGTGCAGCCGTACCATTATGCCCGGCCATCGCTCAGTATTATTGAAAAAAGGCCGGAAGAACTTATGGCCAAGCTGGAATTGCATCTTATGGATTTCACCGGTGATATCGAGCAATTGGTCAATCGGGTAACGGAAAAGTCCTTTCCAAAAGAAATGGAAGCGGCCATAGGTGATTTTAAGTTGAAATTCGAGGAGTCTTTTAACGAATTTTTTGCAGCCGTTCGCAAGTTCGACGAATCGCTGGAGCCGATGGGTAAACAGACCTACGGCAAGATTGATTTTGCCATAGGCGCATTTGAAAAAAAGATTTACGACCATCACAAGAAGCGAATGATATCGACGCGCAATCAGATTTATCGCCTGAGCAATATTCTTTTCCCTCACCACAATCTCCAGGAACGAACGCTCAATATTAATTGTTATATCGCCAAGTACGGTTTCGGAGTGATTGAATATTTGGTGAAAGAAATGAATGTATCATCCATCGAACATCAACTGATTTATATCTCAGAAATGACGGCCGGAAAATGAATATTGGAATTACATGCTATCCGGTGGCCGGGGGATCGGGGATAGTCGCCACGGAACTCGGCCAGCAATTGGCAACTCGGGGGCATCAGGTGCATTTTATCAGTTATGCGCTTCCTTTCCGACTGGATCGTTTCCAGCAAAATCTATATTTCCACGGTGTTGAGACGACGGCTTATCCTTTGTTCAAGCATCCGCCGTATACTTTGTCGCTGGCGGCCAAAATGGCGGAAGTGGTTTGCCAATACAACCTGGAAATTTTGCATGTTCATTACGCCGTTCCCCATGCCACGTCGGCCTTCCTGGCCAAGCAATTGATAACCTGCAAAATTCCCAAAATTATCACGACCCTGCACGGCACCGATATAACTCTGGTCGGGGCGGATCCGTCATATTATGACATTACCCGATTTTCCATAAATGCTTCGGATGGGATTACGGCCGTTTCGGCCTATTTGGCCGAAGAGACCAAACGGGAATTCAAAATTAATAAAGAAATCGCGGTTATCCCCAATTTTTTCGATAACAGCCGTTTCAATCCCGATGCGCAGAGCTGCAAACGGCGTTCCTTTGCCGAGGACCGGGAACCTATTATCGCTCATATTTCTAATTTTCGGCCGGTAAAAAGAATTACCGACGTAATCGATATTTTTGATCGGATAAATAGAGAAATGCCGGCCAAATTGCTCTTGATTGGCGAGGGCCCGGACGCAATTCTGGCGCGTCGGCAGGCCAATAAAAGAAATCTTAATGATCGAATCGTATTTTTAGGGAACCAGGATCGGGTGGAAGCGATTTTGCCGGTTGCGGATCTTTTCCTGCTTCCGTCGGAAGAGGAGTCTTTCGGCCTGGCGGCTCTGGAAGCCCTGGCCTGCGGGGTTCCGGTGATTGGTACTTTGGGGAATGGGATGGTGGAAGTCATTGAAGACGGAATTAACGGATTTCTACTTCCGGTAGGAGATACGGTCGCTATGGCACGGGCCGGTATAGATCTTTTAAAAGATGAGACCAGACTCGGGCAGTTTAAACAGAAAGCCCGGGAACTGGCCTATGCCCGCTTCGATTCCGCGAGAATAGTCGCTCAATATGAAAATTATTACACGAAAATCTTAAATGGATAAAGTCAAACTGGATGCTCTGGCAATCGCGGCACACCGCGACGATATCGAAATAACCTGCGGCGGAACCATAATTAAATTGGTGGATAGAGGGAAAAAAGTCGGAATTCTTGATTTGACGGCCGGGGAGATGGGGACAAAAGGGACGGCTGAAGACCGGGGAAGGGAGGCGGCGGAAGCGGCAAAAATAATGGGTCTGGCTTTTCGTCACAATCTGCAAATTCCGGATGCCGGGGTGGAAGTCAATCGGGAAAATAAATTAAAAGTGGCTCAAATCATAAGAGACACCAAGCCGGATTTGGTCATTCTGCCGTACTGGGTTCAGCGCCATCCCGATCATCTGGCGGCGTCAATGCTGGGATATGACGCCTGTTTTCTGGCGGGATTGAAGAAACTAAATCTGCTTGGCGACTCCCATCGACCGAAAAAGATAATCTACTCCTCTTCTTTCAGAGAGGGCCAGCACTCTTTTTTTGTCGATATTACGGATCAGATGGAGCGAAAACTCAAGGCCGTGGCGGCCTATAAGTCGCAATTCGACGGGACCCCGTCATCACTACAAATCTACAAGCCGGGGGTCGATATTTTTGAATATATGACTATTACGGCGCAACATTACGGTCATCTGGTGGGGGTGAAATATGCCGAGGCCTTTGTTATAAAGGAAAATATCCTCATAGCTGACCCCTCCGAAATGCCGGTTAGATCGATTTAATTTCCCAAATTTTCACTTGACAAACATTTTCCATCTATTATTTTAACGGCGGTAATAGGTTGGAAAATCTAAATAATTCTATTCGAGGAACTATAGGGAATCATCGCTAAAGAGTAAAGTGCATCCTTAAATCCTTCTACCGGAGGTGTGCTATGGCTCTGCGATGCGGTTCCTGTTTTCTTTTTGGAAAATTGTTCCTTTTTCTTTTTCCGGCAATTGTATTCTCCTCACATGCGCAGGATACCCTCCTTTTAGACGTTAAAGTCGATAATGTTGCGTGCTGGCGAGGGCAGCAAGACATTACAATTCCCGTCTATTTAAAGAATCCGACCATCCCGGTTGTCGCATTTGAGTTATGGCTTCAAATGGATCGCCCCGATATTGCTGTTTTCAATATTGATTCATTAGATACGGTCGGGACGCTGCTCGGTCAATGGCATGGTTACAGCATCAGAAGCCTGGGGGAATTCGGGTATGATCTCAGGATTATTGCGGGCCGGAATATATATGAGCCCGCAATCGGCCCGCAGGACGGCGCGATTCCGCTGTTTAAGCTTCTGGCCCATGCTTATAGTGTTCCAGATACTCTGACAGACCGGAGGGTCCAGATTATTATTCAATCCGCGCCGGAGAATTTTAGTTTTGCGGCCCCCGATGGCTCATCAATAGGCATGGTGCCGGATACGATTTCTGATACAAGTTGGTATCGCTGCCTGGCCTGGTACCAGGACATTTGTTTGGCTTACGAAAAAGTGACCGGTCCCCCGGCCGATTCCTTTTTTGTTGACACCGTTATAGTTCCCAGACTTGATACGAATTTGGTACGTTTGGAAAACGGCTCATTGGAAATTCGTCCCTGCGGCGATGCCAATGGCGATGACGGCGTCAATATCTTGGATGCTTCATTTCTCATAAATTATCTCTATCGCCTGGGGAGGGCGCCGGTGCCGTCGGATGCCGGGGATATGAATAAGGATTTGATTATTAATATTCTTGATATCTCACACATAATTAATGCGCTTTACCGAGAGGGACCAAAACCGATGTGTGAGTAGTGCAAAATTCCGGGAGTGATGTTCTTCTGTGCGCGTTGGGTGAGCGGCGAAAAGGAATATTCGCCGCTCGCGCCAAAATCATAAACCGGGTTTCACGCGACTCGTGAGAGGCGATATTTTTTGTAACGTATAGGTCGGGCTCAGCTGAAATTCGCCGAGGATGAGAAGCGGGAAATCCGGTGCAAAATGGAATGGCGGGGGAGCGGTTTGCGATTAGTCATACGGCGGGCCGGTCGCAATCGCCCCCCGCTTGATTTGAAAACGAGAATTTATTATCATAAATCCGGAAGCGGATAGGGTCTGGTGGCCCTTGCGGTCTTCAAAACCGTGGGGAGGCGGTTATGCCGTCTCCGGTGGGTTCGATTCCTACCCCTTCCGTTTTTTTGCCTAATCGTGGAATCTCAATGGAACATCATTCCGGGCCGAACGTATCCGGAAATAGATCGATTTCATTAGAAGAGGCAATTTTAGAGTGGGTTGAATTTTCAAGATGAGGTCCTAATAAAATTCGGGAGGAAAAAATGCGAAATGCCCTAATTGGAAGCATCGCCGTTTTATTTGTCGGATTGGTGACGTTATCGGCTCGGGCCGATATGAAATCCCTGCCAGAGGATTCCAATCATTATTTCCTTCAAGCGCCCAGCGACACGGTCTGGATACGGGTAGGAGATTATTCCGGTTCATTTGCAGTCAGTTCTGCTGATTCAATCGATTATATCAATCTACCCGGGGACGTGGATATCATCCTGTATTCCGGCAGCGACACTATTTTTGTAAAATTCAGCAATCCGCCTCCTGTTGTGCAACTCGATTCTCCCAAAAAGAGAGTGTTCGCAACGGTCACTTACCCATCGCTTAAATATCGGAATCTAAGAAAGTTCGATAAATTCGGGAGCACTGCAACAGGCGGAATCGAGCAATTTTATTATTCGAACGACCATGATTCAAATCTCGTGAAATTGCGTCTTATGTATAACCTCGATAGTGTCGCCGGCCATGGCAATGAAATGGATAGAATAATCAGGCTGTTGAACTGGAGTCACAATATTGTTCGGCATGACGGATCCGGTAATCCCGCCAAACCGGACCCGCGCAATGCCATCAACATTATCGAGGTGGCAAGTAAAGAGAATAAAGGGGTGAACTGCCGTATGCTGGCGACAATTCTAAATGAAGTGTATCTGGCCATGGGATTCAAATCGCGGCATTTGACTTGTATGCCAATGGATACAAACGATCCCGATTGCCATGTGGTGAATATGGTCTATGTCAATACGCTCGGCAAATGGGTATTTATCGATCCCACCAATAGCGCCTATTTTAAGGACGCCGAGGGGACATTTCTCAGCCCGGCCGAAATCAGGGCGAAGATGGTCTCGGGTGAGGAATTGATACTTAACGATGACATTAATTGGAACGGCCAGCCCAAAGATAAGAATGAGTATAAACAATATATAGCCAAGAATCTTTTTCGATTTTTCTGTCCAATAGGTAGCGAGTTTGGATATGAATCGAAAACCGGTAAAAGAGCGTGGATTCATTTAAATCCAAGCGGTTATGATAGTGAGAGGATCGGCCTTGCCGATACGACCTGGAACGAGGATAAAAAAGAAATAAAATATATTGATTATTTTACTGATAATGCCGATTTTTTCTGGGCCAAACCTCAGTAAAGTAGAATTGCGAATTCAATGACAAAAGAAAATATTTTCCGCTGTCCGTGGCCGGGAAGTCCTCTTATGATAGAATACCATGACCACGAGTGGGGAACCCCTCTTCACGATGACCGCAAGCTATTTGAGTTTTTGGTTCTCGATGGGATGCAAGCCGGGTTGACCTGGTCATCAATACTACAGCGGCGAGAGAATTATCGGACGGCCTTCGACAATTTTGACGCGGCGAAAATAACCCGCTATGACAGACGGCGAGTGGAAAAATTGCTTAAAAATGAGGGGATAATCCGTAATCGAAAAAAAATCGAATCTGTGATCAATAATGCCAGGGTTTTTTTGACGGTTCAAAAGGAATTCGGAGGTTTTGATAATTATATCTGGTCATTTGTCGGCGGGAAGCCAAAAATCAACCGCTTCAGGTCATTGAAAGAAATACCTGCCATTTCCGAGGAATCCGTTGCCATGAGTAAGGATTTGAAAAAGCGGGGATTTTCTTTTGTGGGGCCGACCATTTGTTACGCTTATATGCAAGCGGCCGGGATGGTTAATGACCATTTGATTGATTGCTTTCGATATGAGGAAGTCCAAAAGCATAAATGATGGATTCTCCGGCTTTGGAAATCGCTCTTCGCCGGGGAAATATATTTATGGGAAATAAAAAATGCCCGTGAGTGAAAACCCACGGGCATTCTTCAGTACGAATCTAAAAATCGAATTTTAGTCGCTGCAATGAGGCACTCCCGCCAAGCCATTATTGTAATCATCAAGGGTTCCCTGCCAATCAAGAACCTGCTGTTGCTGTGCGGGGGTCAGGCTTGTCCAGTCCAGATAATTATGGTTAGCGAGGAACGCATCGGCATCCATAATGAGGGTATGGATTGGTTCGTCCGAGGCACCACTGGCCAGATTCAGTTTAGCCCCGAGTAGCTGGGCATATAACTTTGTGATTCCGTTGGAGGCGGATCCATAGACATTCTGCAATAAAATATTGTAGGCGATCAGATTGGTGGTCACATTGATACTCTTGGGGCCGCCGGCCGTTCCCAGCCAAACAGGCAGAAGCGGCGTAACCATATTGGCCTGTTTGCCGAATCCGGCGTGGTTTTTCCAATAGCCAATGGTCAGAGTGCAACCAAGATCCGGGGGCGGAGGGGGAGGAGTTGATTCGAAATCGAATTTTACCAGCGACCGCTTCTCAAGGGAGGTGGGCGAGTTCCAGCCGGTGTAGAGCAGGATCAACGAGCCGAAATTGTCATTCGGATAGAGTTCGTTGACTTCGGCGTCGGCAATCGGAAGTTCCTGCGTGCAGACCGCGCCGCCATCGAGGGTATAGCAGACCTTCAGATAGGGCTGGAGGGCGACATTCTCGCGGCTGCGATAGACGGTGCGCGGATATGCTTCATCAATCTGGCTCAAGATAAATCCAAAGTTGGGATAGGTGCCGTTAAACCATTCGGCGGCAAGAGCCGTGATATTCACCGAACGCCAGGCCTGGGCATCGGCCATGAAAGAGCCGTATGCGCCAGGGGCAAAACTGGCCCCGAAATTGTTCCAGGTGACGGTCATTTCCGCCCAATCCTGGGTTACGCGATAGAGATAGACCGGCTGACCGGACGGCTGATGAACATAGATGTAAAAAATGGCGGAGTCAAGGGTGGCACCTGCCGGGAGGATGAACTTTGGCGCCATCGTGGGAATTGTCGGAGATGTCGGCGTAAGACTCCGATCGGGCTGATTTTGGCAACCGACTACCATTAGAGCAACGACCGCCAAAATCGTCATGATTTTCGTTAAACGGAGCATTCTAATTCTCCTTGTAATAAAATGTGGTTTTTAGATTCATAAGAAATTGAGCATATCAAATAAAATAGTTTCCCTTTCGCCAAGGAACAAGTTTAGTTGAGCAAGTTTCTTGCCGCAATTGATTGAGTTGCTATGTTGTTGTTAAACAATGACATAATTTTGCGCTGCGGAAGCTCTATATGCAAATATATGCATAAAATATAAAATGTATTCCAGAGTCTTATACACATTCTTAGCCCGACTGAAACTGGCGTTCCCAAAGCCAAAATCACTTTAAAAAATGGCCTTTCGCATTTGCAAAAGGCCATTCCCTGAGGTATGAAAGAATGAATCGTCCTAAAAATTCCCCCCTTAGCAGTCTTTCAATAGTAAATACGACATATTAATAATTTTATTAATAAAAAAGACTGCAATAATCCATGAAATTCAGATTTTTTTCTATCTTTAGGAGGTGTCTATTTATTCTTTTTTGCCGTGGATTTGTCTTTGCGGGCTCTTTCTTGACTTAAGAAACCGGTTTGTTTATTATGCTGAATATTAACTGGAACAGGAATTTATGAAGATTAATTTTCTTGATTTAAAAAGCCAATATATTTCCATCAAAGCGGAAATCGACGAGGCCATCGGCCGGGTGATTGGAACTTCGTCGTTCGTTTTGGGCCCGTCGGTCGCGAAATTTGAAGAAGATTTCGCGCGATTCTGCAAGTGTGAAGAGTCAATTGCCGTCAATTCCGGTACATCGGCTCTATTTTTAGCATTAAAGGGTCTGGGAATCGGCTCGGGCGATGAGGTAATTACGGCCGCGAATACTTTTATTGCCACGGTGGCCGCCATTATCTATACCGGGGCGACTCCAATTTTGGTCGATGCCGACCCTAAAACCAGAAATATCGATGCAAATTTAATTGAGAGGGCCGTTACCGCGAGGACTAAAGCGATAATTCCGGTCCATCTTTACGGTTGCATGGCCGATATGGACAGGATTAATGAAATTGCGCATAAACACAATCTGGTTGTGCTGGAAGATGCCTGTCAGGCTCACGGGGCGAC
The DNA here is from genome assembly GCA_937867135.1 of uncultured candidate division Zixibacteria bacterium. Classification (GTDB taxonomy): domain Bacteria; phylum Zixibacteria; class MSB-5A5; order GN15; family PGXB01; genus UNRQ01. The sequence continues at coordinate 9,252 of CALMKK010000251.1, read as the reverse complement.
TTTTAAAGGACAACCGGCCGGTTCATTGGGAATAGCCGGAGCCTTTTCGTTTTATCCCGGCAAGAATCTCGGCGCTTATGGAGAGGGCGGGGCGGTTGTGACATCGGACAAGGAATTGGCCCGCAAAATCCGCATGCTCCGAGATCATGGATCAGAGAAAAAATATTATCATGATATGATCGGGTACAATGCCCGTATGGAGGGGATTCAAGGGGCGGTTCTGGGCGTTAAATTGGGATATCTGGAAAAGTGGAATAAAGAACGGAATCGGGTGGCGGCCCGTTATCGTGAAAGGCTTCAGGGAGTCCCGATTGCAGTGCCATCGGAATCGGCGGATTTCTATCAAGTATATCATCTTTTTGTCATTGAGACCGAACAGCGGGATGCCCTCCAGCAATTTCTTTCGGATGCGGAGATACCGACTCTAATTCATTACCCCATTCCGATTCATAGGCAGAAAGCTTATTTGGAGGCCGGTCTGAAACCGGGACATTTCCCTGTGACCGAAAAATTGGCCGGGCAAATTCTATCGCTTCCGATTTATCCGGAATTGAGAGATGACCAGGTCGATTATGTGGCGTTAAAGATAAGGGAATTCTTTGGAAGATAAAATCAGGTTTGAGATTTCCCGTCGGTTAGAAGTCATTGCTTTTTTCGTTTTGATTCTGACCGCTCTTTTAATTCGGATCAATCAACTTTCGGCCGATCCCCCGGTGGAACTGACGACCAGTCAGGATGTTTATACCGATCCGGCGCAGTATACTTCTTATGCCCGCAATTTCATTCTCTTCGGAACCTTCAATCCGCTTCATGATTTTCGCCTGGTCTTTTTTCTCAAATCGGTGACAACGCTTGTTTCCATGTTGATATTCAAGCTTTTCGGGGTCGGATACCTGCAGGGGAATCTGGCCGGTCTGCTCTTTTCGTTTTCCACGATTATTCTATTTTATTTTGCCGTTCGCAAAGTCGCCGGCAATGCCGCCTCCCTTTTCTTTCTGATTCTTATATCGCTGGATTATAATCAGATTTTTTACGGTCGTCTTCCATTTCTCGAAAACAGCATGAATTTTCTGGCCGCCCTGGCATTTACCACTCTCCTTTACAGCCGTCGTTTTTGGGCAGTCTTGGCGGCCGGCATTTTTCTCGGGGCGGGAATATTTTTCTGCAAAATTATCGGAATTGTTTATCTTTTTCCGTTCGCCTGTTTTGCCGTCTATCAATACTACCACGATTATCGACCGGATTTGAAAGCTTTTATGAAAAAGTATTTGATATTTATAATCGGCTTTGCCGCGGTGGCCGTATTCTGGTTTTACTACAGCTATCTGCCAATGTCCCGATCCGTTACCGGATATGTCGAAGAGCAGGCCTTCAGTTTATACGGCGCTCCCAAGGCGTTTGAATCCTGGGCGGATTTTCTCCATAAATATGTCACATTCGGATTCAAAAGCGAATTATTCGGCCGGATGCCGATGGCGGCCTTCCTGGCCTGGGGCATGATTATACTTTTCTTATATCGGGCGGGGCGAAGGGAAAACTGGCGCCAGAAACTTTACGGCATTAATCCCGGAATGATATTTTTCATTGCTTTGATTGTAGGTGCATATGGGGCCCTAATGATATGGAATTATCGCCCGCTCCGCTATCAAACGATGCTTATTTATCCCATCTATGCTTTGGCCGGAATTTTCCTGGCGCGTCAACTTGGCAAATCAATTCCCGGAGTAATTATCAAATCATATAAAATATTCCCTGTTATTTTAATGTTTGGGGTGATGGTGCCGATGTATCAATTGTTGCGACCATATGCGGAAACATCCGAAGCTTCTTTTTATCTCAGCACACAACCCTATACTTTTGCGGGTGCGGCCGCAGTACTGACGGCGTTGATCTATTTGGCCTGGAAATATCTGCCGTTAAGGAATATTTTGCAATCCCTCAAACTGCGCCGAGGATTTGTGATGTTGGCCGTTCTGGCGGCGATTGTACCGGGAAGTATCAATTACCTGGGCTGGTCGACACGGGCGACTTACTGCACGATCGCCAATTCCAAGGACCTGGCGATGATACTCTCGCCGGAGGCGGTAATTTCCGGACCATATGCCGCCGATTTCACTCAGGAAAATAGATTTTTCAATTTTATTCATATGTTCGGGGTGGCCAATGTCGACACCGCCTTTTTCAGGCGCTACCCCATCACCCACTTGCTGGTGGATAAATCCAATGAAGCGACGGCCCGTGAAAATTATCCGCATATAATGGACAGCGCCCGGTTTATCGCTCACTATTATGTCGGGGGAAGAAAAGTAAAATTATTCCGGGTGGCGGGATTCACGGGGAATCTGGAAGCCAACCAGTATAAGTGGTCCTATTATGAAATCGCCGTTCAATATTATCTTCAAAATAAAGTCGATTCCGGTCATTATTATATGAAGAGATTTCAACTTAAAAATCCCGATAATTTGTCGGCCAATTATATTTCGGGCAAAATGGCGGGAGAATTCAAAATGTATGAAGAGGCGGAATATTTTTATAAAAAAGCCATTGCATTTTCGCCGACCGATTTCCACTTGCATTTAGCGCTGGGGGAGTTCTATATTAAGCTGTTTCATGTAACCGGGAAATCCGAATATCGGGAAAAAGGTCTATTGGAACTGATGGCGGCCATAAAAGCCAATCCGGACTCGGAACGGCTCAGAACAAATATAGAGGATATACTTAATTATAAAAATGTCGGTGAAACAGAATAATCTCATTTCGGTCATTGTTCCGGCCTTCAACGAAGAGGGGAATATCGCGGAATTTTGCCGTCAATTTGCGGAAATGACCGCCAAAAGCAAACTGCGCTTTGAATTGGTATTGATTGACGACGGCTCCGGCGACGGCACTTATGACAAAATTGTCGAGGCCGCCAATACCTATTCTTTTATCAAATATCGCAGACATCCTTACAATCTGGGCCTGACCGAAGGACTACAGACCGGATTCGCCGCCGCGGCGGGCGATATTTATGTCTTTTACCCGGCCGACCTGCAATATCTCCCCGAAGATATTCCAGCGCTGGTGGAGCCGATATTCCACGGAGCCGATTTGGTGACCGGCTGGAAGCAGGGGAAATATAAGAAGCGATTTGTGTCGACTATTTATAATTATCTTTCACGAAAAATTTTTAATTTGAAGGTTCATGATCTAAATGCCGTGAAGGCCTTCAAAGCAGATGTGTTGAAAAATATCTTTTTGCGCCGCGACTGGCACCGTTATCTGGTGGTCCTGGCCGCCGACAAAGGACATCAAATTGCGGAAGTCAAAATCCCGCTTTATGAACGGAAATGGGGGAAGTCGAAGTTTTCGGTTTGGCGCATTCCGATAGGGGTCCTTGACATGCTGGCCGTGAAAGCTCAGCTTTCGCTTTTGAAGAAGCCGCTCCTGTTTTTTGGACTTTTTGGTTCAATTGCCCTTATTCTGGGGGGCCTGGTTGGTATTATCGCCCTTTATTTGCGATATGTCCAGAATGAGGGTTTTCGACCGCTGTTGTATCTGGTCCTTCTTTTAATCGGCACCGGCCTGTCGCTATTTATCCTTGGCTTTCTGGCGGAGGGATTGGCCGCAGTCAGGGAAGAATTGGCGGCCATGCGAAAGAAACTCGATAATATCGATGATAATATAAAAAAATAGCGGTCTCTCGGCTCGAATCAAATCGACAATAGCTATAACGGAGATATAAATTGGCCAAAAAGAAAGATTCTGGAATTAATCAGTCGAAAAAATCGGCGAAACCCGGTTGGGATCCCGAGAGTTTTAAATATTATGTGCCGGCGGCCATAACGGTAATGCTGGTGGGGGTCATTTTTCTTTTCAGGGATTTTATTTTTTCCGATTTGATGCTTTACGGTTCGGATACCATTAATGCCGGTTTATTCTTCCGGCATTTTTATGTGGAATATGTCAAACTTCACGGATCAATTCCGATGTGGGACCCTTATATTTTCGGCGGGTTGCCCTTCATTGATGCCTTCCACGGCGACATTTTCTATCCTCTATCCGTCCTTAAGTTCACCGGAAATTTCTTCCGCATGCTGGGGATGAATCTGGTCATTCACATCTTTCTATCCGGCATTTTCATGTATTTCACGGCCCGGCAATTTCGCCTCTCGCGAGTCGCTTCGACCGTCTCGGGATTCGCCTATATGTTTTCCGGACTTCTGTTCTCACTGGTGGCGCCGGGTCATGACGGCAAAATCTTTGTTATCACGCTGTTTCCGTTGACCATCCTATTTTTGGAGCGAGCCTTCGAAAAGAAAGCGCTTCTGAATTTCGCTTTATTGGGATTGGTGATAGGTGTAATCATTTTGAGTCCCCATGCTCAATTATCATACTATTCATTATGGGCGATCGCCCTGTATGGCCTGTTTAAATTGATTTTTCTTTATCGGCAGAGTCGTTCCATCGGTACCGTGGCCAAACCGGCCGGATTGTTAGCGGCCGCGGTGGTTCTGGGCATTTTGATATCGGCCATTCAATTTTACCCCGGATATATATATACGACAAAGTATTCGCCCCGGGCCGACACCAAACGCGGTTATGATTGGGCGACATCGTGGTCGATGCATCCGGAAGAGGCTTTCTCGCTGGTCGTTCCGGAATTCGCCGGAGTGGATAGCGGCGGCGATGATCATTATTGGGGGAAAAATTATTTCAAGGATAATTCGGAATATGCCGGTGTCCTGACACTATTTCTGGGCTTAATCGGACTGCTCTTTTCGCGCCGCAAAGAGGCGTATTTCTTCGGGGGGTTGGCTTTATTCGCTCTGATTTATGCCCTCGGGGATACGACGCCGCTGTTTCGGATCTTTTATTATACAATTCCGAATGTGAAATCATTGCGCGCCCCCAGCACCATTATGTTTCTTTTTCTATTTTCATTCGCGCTTTTGGCCGGTATGGGGGTCCAATATTTAATGGAAAAGGGGCACCAGCTATCAGCGCTTCTGAAGAAAAGACTGAACGCTTATCTTCTGATTTTTCCGGGCGTTTTGATTCTTCTCGCCATCCTGTTTTCCCTGGCCGGCGAAGGAATGCTTTCGCTCTACAGCTCAATTTTCTACAGCGGCATAAAATCCAGCCTGATAGGACAGGGGAATATTACAAAATGGCAGATTGCCCTGATGAATTTGCCCAATATAAAAATTGGGTTTTGGGTGGCGGCGTTCTTTGTAACCGCCGCCGCGGCCGTCATAGTCCTTTATTTGTCGCACAAGGTCGGCCGCAATATTTTTCTGCTTTTGCCCCTTCTGATTATGATTGATGGTTTCCGATTCGATTCCCGTTTTATTAAGACTTATGATTATCGCGAACAATTCACTCCCAGTGCCATCACCAATTATATCAGCGGTTTGCCGGGGCACTTCCGAATCTTCAATATGAAAGTTGTTCCCGACGATTACCTGCCGTACTTTGATGTCGAAGTGGTGACAGGATATCACGGAAATCAATTGCGTTGGTACGACGATTTATTGGGCGGGCCATCGCTGACCAATCAGGGGAATCCGAATTTTCTCAATTTGGTGGGGGCCCGATATATATTGGGACCATCCGGGTTGGTAGATTCGGTCAATTATTTGGGGCCAAAAAGGATGGTTGTCGAAAAGGATTTCGGCCGAATTGCTCTTTATAAAAATGAAAATGCTTTGCCGCGAGCCTTTCTTGTGAATGAATATGAAGTCATTCCCGACCGCAAAAATATTTATCCGCTGATTCTTTCCGGGCAGACCAATCTCAGAAAAAAGGTCTATCTGGAGGAGAAGCCGCCGCTAGAGATCGATTCAAAAGATACGCTCCTGCCGCCCGCGGAAATTACGTCCTATGCAATCGATTCCATTGTAGTGGAATTCCCACCTCCGACGAGTAACGCTTTGCTGATTTTGACAGACAATTATTATGTTGCCTGGGATGCCTATGCGGACGGCATAAAGGTCCCGGTGATGCGGGTCGACGGTTCGTTTCGGGCCGTCCCAATAAAAGCGGGAACGCGGAAGGTTATTTTTAAATATAATAAGGCAATGAATAACCGCGGGCTGGTGATTACTTTATTCGGCTTATTTATTGTGGGCGCGGTTTTGGTCATAAATGGACGGCAATATCTGATACAGAGGAAAAAGGACGTTCATTTGCCATGACCGATACCAAACGGGCTCTCATAATATTTCCTACTTACAACGAGAAGGAAAATATCGAAAAAATAATCAAAGCGGTTCTGCCGCTTGATAGTCGTCTTGAAATCCTGGTGGTTGACGACAACTCGCCCGACGGCACCGGCCAAATAGCGGATAATTTGGCGGCCGCCGAGGCGCGGATTCATACTATGCATCGCGAGAAAAAAGAAGGATTGGGGAGGGCCTATATCGCCGGTTTCAAATGGGGCATCGATAAAAAGTACGATTACATATTTGAAATGGATGCCGATTTTTCACACGATCCGAGGTATCTGCCCGATTTTCTAATGGCGATCGAGGAAAATGATTTGGTCCTCGGTTCGCGGTATATTTCCGGGGTCAATGTAGTCAATTGGCCGATGAGCCGTCTTCTTCTGTCGTATTATGCCAATGCTTACACCAGAATCGTTACCGGACTGCCGGTTCGAGACGCCACGGGCGGATTCAAATGCTTCCGGCGGGAAGTCCTTGAGACCATTGATTTGAACGCCATCAAATCGAATGGATATATATTTCAAATCGAAGTTTCAATGCGGGTTTGGAAGAAGGGGTTCCGCATCAAGGAAATACCGATTATTTTCGCCGACCGGCAATTCGGTTCATCGAAAATGTCCAAGAAAATTGTCCGAGAAGCTATCTGGAAAGTCTGGTTTCTTCGTTTGATGTCGATGTTCGGCAAGCTGAAATAGGTGGGGAATTTCGATTCAAAAGTGACAGTCTCGGCAATTGTGGTTACACACAATTCGGTCGAAAATATTCTACCCTGCCTGGAGTCTCTGGAAAGAGAAATTAATGAAATCGGCGGCGAGGTTATTCTGTACGATAATGCATCGCGTGATGCGACGCTGATCTCGGTCCGCAATCGCTTCCCGAATGTCAAGATTATAGTGTCCCCTAAAAATATCGGTTTTGCGGCGGCCAATAATGCGGCTGCCAGGGAGGCGATGGGGAAATTTATATTATTGGTTAACCCGGATTTGATTTTCGATAAAGGCGGTCTTAAAATTCTGATTGAATCTTATGAGCAAAATGAAAGTTCGGGAGCCGTTTGTCCCCGCCTGCGCCATCATGACGGATCATTCCAGGCAACCTGCCGAAATTTGCCGACGCCGGGGAATATTTTTTTCTCCAGAGGGTCGCTTATCCACGGGAGAAAATTATCGCAGGAAATAAATCACGGTTATACCCTGGGGGATTTTGAAGAAACGACGGAAGTTCCGGCCTGTGCCGCCACCTGTCTATTGATGGAAAAGGAGTTATTCTTTAATTTGAAGGGATTTGACGAGCGTTTTTTTATGTTTATGGAAGATACCGATTTGTGTCTAAGAATCGGTCAGGCCGGAAGGAAAATATTTTTTGTGCCGGCCGCCGGAGGGATTCATCTTTGGGGAAAAGGCTCAGATATTTCAAAATTACGGCGAAACCGGTATCAGCATATTTCGGTCTGGAAATATTTTCTCAAGCATTACCCCAATGGTTTTTCTCTATTCTTATTGCCTTTGGCGCTGTCGGTGAATTTTTTGGCCGGCGCGATTACTGGAACAAGGCGATTATCCGAGCCGGGAAGGGAATAGATTGATGAGTGCTTTCACTTATCTTATTTCTTTTGTCGGGGCGATAGTATTGTCAGCCGCTTTGACATTGGTTCTAATTTCGGTTTGCGCCCGCCTGTCACTTTATGATTATCCCGGACAACATAAACGTCACAAAAAACCGACTCCCAATCTGGGCGGAATCGCCATTTTCGGCACTTTCTGGCTTCTTATGGCGGGACTGCGTCTTATGGATGCGAGTGCCTTCAGTGACATTGGAGACTCAATCTATTATATTTTCGCCGGGTCTTTTCTGATCCTGATGATTGGGGTAATCGATGATCTGAAACCGCTGTCGGCCTGGCCGAAACTGCTTGTAGAAATAATTGCCGGGCTGATACTCCATTTTGGAGGAATGTCCATCCAGGTCGTTTCGATTCCAGGACTCGGGACAGTCGCGTTGGGCAATTTCGCGGTAATCATTACCGTGATTTGGGTGGTGGGTTTATCCAATGCCATAAATCTTATCGATGGACTGGATGGCCTGGCACCGGGTGTATCTTTTATCGCGGCCCTGACCATGACCATAATTGGGCTGATGTTTCATATCGCCGCAGTTGCATTATTCGCCCTGGTATTGGCCGGCTCGATGCTGGCTTTCTGGTTTTTTAACCGTCACCCGGCCAGGATATTTCTTGGAGATAGCGGGGCCTTATTCACCGGTTATATATTTGCGGTTATTTCGCTGGTGGTGCCGATAAAATCTTACACTCTGGCGGCTCTTTTCCTGCCGCTATTGGTTCTGGGTGTGCCACTAATTGAAGCGGTATCGTCTTTTATGCGACGGATCGCAGCCGGGAAGAATGTCATGAAAGCGGACCGCCGTCATATTTTTCACTATTTGGCCTACGCCGGATTGGAGCAAAAGCAAATTGTGGTGCTTTTTTATCTTTCCGGGGTTTTTTTCAGTCTGGTGGCGATTTCGATGTTAGTTTTTGAACGGACCGCCGTTCTGACCATTTTACTCCTTTTTATGGTTGCAACTTTTATATTATATCTTATTTTTATTGCCAGGCTTAAGCGGACTAAGCGCGGCCGGAATGGAAATAGATAATATTATGCAAGAACGACAGATACTTGATTTTGAAAAACCGATTGCGGAGCTGGAGAAAAAGATCTCCGACATGAAGGATTTTGCCTTCAATTCCAATTTGGAGGTATCGGGGGAAATTGCCTCACTTCAGAATAAAATGGATAAAATGCGCAAGGAGATTTTTTCCAGCCTGACGCGCTGGCAAAAGGTGCAATTGGCACGACATCCGCGCCGCCCTCATACTCTTGACTATATTGAATTGATGACCACTGATTTTGTCGAATTACACGGGGACAGGTATTTCGCCGATGATAAAGCCATAGTCGGCGGATTTGCCAAAATAAACGGCAAACCGGTTTTGATTGTAGGGCAACAAAAGGGCCGGGACACGAAGCAGAAACTGATAAGAAATTTC
>CALMKK010000250.1 GCA_937867135.1 uncultured candidate division Zixibacteria bacterium | reverse complement strand
TGGTTGGTTTTGCCGTTGATGGTGACAATCAGATAAATATGCCTCTCAATAAATTTAAAGGGAATATTCTCCGCGCTCTTGCCGTTGGCGAAGGCAAAATCGCGAACATCCGTCTGCGGCGGTTCAAACCGCGATGAATCAACCGGGATATTTATTTCGAATTTCGTTATTTCGACCGTTTGCCTTTGGCCGGTCGGCAATGACAGGGCATCCTGTTTGAAGGCATTGAGAACACCGTCAACCGGGCGGTAGTCGCTGTACCAGGTAATATTCTGGCCGTCCGGATTTAGATTGACCGATTTTTTCAAGAGGAAGCTGGTTGTATCATAATAATTCAAGGTGGTATCGGTATTAATCGTATTGGCGATCCGCACTCCGTAGCAGTCCGCTCCACCGGCGGTATCGATGCCCATGAAAGTTAACCGGAAATATTTGGAATCGCGGTTGAGATGGTCATAATCGGCGTAAAGCTCTTGTATCCGTCGTTGCTTCAAGGTCACGCTGTCCCGCGCAATCTGCACCTTGCCGTTGGCATCGACACTCCAGGCATAATCACCATTATCGCCGGTGATGACCTTCATGACTTTGAGGTCAACATCCTGCCGATTGTTAATCGGTATTTCGCTCCATTTGCTGAAAGTCCCCTCGATTCCGGCGCCGACTATAACAATCTTGCCTTCCACGTATGATGTTTTCTGGGTTTTGAGTTTATCCAGCCCGCCCGACGCCTTGTAACAGCGATTGATAATCTCATACGGGTCACTCAGGGCCGCCTGAATACAGGTCCCGATTAAACAGGATGCAACGGCAACGATTATAATTGACAATTTGCTTTTCATGAAACTCCCTTTATATTTTTGCCGATTTTGAATTATCTGGTTGGAATATACGAAGATATATATCCCTTGTTGCAATCAAAATGTGGCTCAAAACGAGGCCGATCCGATGAAAGAAAGAGCCTATTTCCATCCGGAATTCAGAATTTTGAGAATCAAATTGATAAAAAAGACAAGTCTGCCGAAAAGCCATTGACATCAAACCCGGGGCGTTTTAGCTTCCGGTTCAAATATGGCAAAACATCCGGCGATATAAAACGGTTTGGCTTTCTATGAAATGCTGATCAGAGCCTGACGGCTTGACAACCGGTATTAACTGAAGTATGATTTATTGAGTTGGATTGGTGTTGCTGTAAGAGATTGGTAAGGCCGATTTTTTCGAAAAGAGGCAATTTGACCGGCCATTTTTCACAATGTTTGTCAGGAAAATAATATGGATAAGCGCGGCCCCGAAAAGAAACCTTTAAATTGGCTGAGGTCCCGCTTTTTCAGCAATAAGCAGTCCGATAAAATTGCGAAAGAAAATGAGCTCCCCCCGCAACGGATCAAATTAATATATGAGAATTTCCGTGAGATTCTCGCTCTCAATGATTCCACTCTGCAATTAATCTCCGATGTCGAGGATCGTCTTTCGGGCAAGGTGGCTTTCTCCTACAATCTGATTATCGGAAGAATCCGGCGGGCGGTTATGGACGTATTCATGATGGTCAAAAGTCTTGATCAACTCGCCGGGGGGAAATATCCCGATCTATTCGATTCCCTGAGGAATGTGAAAAGAGGAATTGAAGCCGGGATTCCGGGTCAAAAGGAATGGTCGGCCGGGCCGTTGATTATGAGGTTACAGGATATCAAGGCCGGCGATGCCCCGCTGGTCGGATCAAAAATGGCCAATCTTGGGGAAGTACGAAATAATCTGGGGATGGCGGTTCCGGAAGGTTTTGCGGTGACAACGGCGGCTTTCAATAGATTTTTAAATCAGCAGAATATTCGCGAACGAGCCGAGAGACTCGAGGAGCTTCTCGAAATAACCGGCGCCCGGGTCACCGGGGAAGCCTGCCGGGAACTGCAACAAATAATCATATCCGCTTCGATGCCAATCGAACTAGAAAGAGCTATAGACCGGGCGCATGCCGAAATATGTGTTACCGACACCTGTCTGGTCGCCGTGAGGAGCAGCGGCGTGGCGGAAGATCGAGCCGCCTCGCATGCCGGTTTGTTTTACACCGAGTTGAATGTCGGCAAAGGGTGGTTATTCGACGCTTATCGATGGGTTTTGGCGAGTACTTTCGGCATCGGACCGGTGCAATATCGCTTAAAATACGGTTTGACTTCGGAAGATGCCCTGATGGCGGTCGGAATACTGAAAATGATTCAGCCCCAGAGCAGCGGTGTAATGTTTTCGAGAGGTTTTGAAAATCCGGGTGAAGATATCGTGGTAATAAGCGTCGTGGCCGGCCTTACGGATCCGGCCCAGCCTGCCGGAAATAGGGGAGAGGAGTTGATCTATGTAACAGGGCGGGAGGAGCCTGTCGTTTCATCCCTCCTGAATGCGCACCAGATCGGGCTTCTGCGTCAAGCCGCCCGCCGGATAGAGGAACATTTCGGGTCACCCCAGGATATCGAATTTGTTTTTGATTCTTCGGGGAAATTATTCATAATGCAGTGCC
>CALMKK010000249.1 GCA_937867135.1 uncultured candidate division Zixibacteria bacterium | reverse complement strand
TCCCGGCGGGAATGCGATTTCCTTTATCGCTGTAAATCAGGATGCGGACAAGATTCCCGTCCTGCCGCCATTGGCATTGCATCCCTTTCGATAAAAACGGCGTTGCCACCGCCAGGTCTTCATTGGGCGCCCCGGTCAATTCCAGAGTTATGGCCGTCGCGCCGATTTCTTCGAGGGCATCATATGTGAGACTGATTTCATTTCGGTTATTCTGTACGGTCAGCGCCACTTCCTGCAAGTCATAGCGGAGCTTGGAACCGCCTGAGGAAAGATTTACTATTCGATTTATGAGATAAACCAGATCGGCCACCGAGGCCGCCAATCCGTCCTGGTTGACATCGGAATTGGCGCGTTGTTCGCTATTTAGGGGATTATGAATCGGATCGATAAAATAATTCGTTAAATAAATTGCATCCCCTATCTCAAACGCGAGACCGTTCAGGTTTATATCTCCCAGGGCGCTCAGCGCCACTTTTTTGACGGCCACATAACCGTTGGTGTACTCGATCGCCGTCTGCTCGATTCTCTGACCGGCCGTATCGGTCATGGTATTGTCGCTTCGGTTAAGAAAATCCTCGAAAGCAAAATTTATCGGCACGGCAAAACCGGCAAAATTCAAATCTTTCGTGATATAGAAGGTAGCCGAAATAATCGGACCGTCGCCCGCCGCCAGCGGCGGCGTGGTTATGCTGTTGATAACATCGGCGATTCCGATTACGTGCACATCTCCGGAGATGCCGCGCTCATTCAAAATATAATTGAAATATTCAAATCCGGCCGCCCGTGTCCCGGTTTTCGTTACGGAAGCGAGGCTCATGGCCGATTGATCGTAATTGAATAGTATATCGAATCCGGTCACGGGAACCAAATTGGTCAAATTTATTTTTACGGAAACCGGGTCGCCGGAATATCCCGATGCCGTATCTATTTTTAGAGCATAAATAGTTGCTGGAGAAACAACCACCGTTACCTGCGCCGTATCGGTCGCCCCGTAAAGATCGCTGACGACAAATGCGGCGGTGTACGAACCGGAATCGGCAAACACCGTCGTCCATGAAAACTGCGCCGGTTCTCCGGCCGTGAATAAGGCATTACCCGGTTTGCTTAACACCGTCCACGAAAGCGGATCATGGTCCGCATCGGCGGCCGACAAATCGAATGATATCTGATTTCCGGCCACTGTGGAAACGGTGCTCGGTGCATCGATAGACGGTTTTCTATTTTTATTGATGACGAATACTCGTATGCTCACGATCGTTGATTGCGAGCCATCGCTGGCCCAGAAAGTCAAATCGAACGGAGAACCTTCGGATGAAAGCGGCCCGGTATAATCGGGGCGCCAATCAAGTGCGGCGGTGCCGTCGCCGTTATCAGTGAATGCGGACCCAATCGGCCGAGGAGTCACTCCCAGGGAAATTGCGTCATGGTCGATATCGGCGGCCGCAATATTCAAATGCAGGATTTCACCTTCGGCGATATATTGATTCCCGATGGGAGAAATAGCCGGCGCGGTATTGGCGTTCGCCAAACCTCCAAGAACGAGCCATCCGATAACTGCTGTGAAAGACAATAACTTAACAATCCTGATAAGCATAATATCCCTAAAAACGGTTTTCACCGCTGACCATTTGAGCAATAAACAGACCAACTTGGGCCTTTATAACTCCATCATTGCCGCCTCTTTTTGCCGGGGCGGATTTCGCTCTTCATCTCTCTTTGCCGTGGCGGGGTCACTCCAACTTCTTATTGGACGACAAAGAGTTACTTCTTTTCTCTTATCTCTCCCAGACTCTTAACAACGATCAAACTTTTAACCCCATAAAATTCAAAGAAGGATTAAATAAATAGCAGGCGGGTAATTTTGATGCTCTATTACCTTCTCTACCGTATTGCTGCAATAAGTTGCATCCTGATAGAGAGGCGATCCGTGCCGGTATAATAAAAAAGCCCCCAATATTCCTCACCAGTAAACCACTGCATCCACTTGGGGCCATTAGTCTTCCTTTCTTGTTCGCCAAAAAATCCATTCTTTATCAATCGTTCGGTTAGTTACTCCTTTGTTTAATTTTTTATTTCCGAGGAGGGAATAACCCTCCTCGGAAAAATCGTGAAGTAAAATTACTTCAACAGAGCCATCTTCTTCGTGGCCGAGAACTTGCCGGCTTCTGCTTTATAGAAGTAGACACCGGAAGCCTGGTTGGAAGCATTCCAATTCACGGTAACAATACCAGCTTCGCTATAACCGTCAAAGGCCGCAACCTTCTGACCGACTACGTTATAAATCGAAATGGTCCAGTTGGAGGCAACCGGGAGAGCCATCGAAATAGTCGTGGTCGGGTTGAACGGATTAGGATAGTTGGTCAAGCTGAACGAGGTCGGCAGATTGTCGATGCCGGTCTTGTAAGTCGAGCCGTTATAATCGGCGGCTTCAGTCCGGAGAATCGTGCCGTTGGTGTTCAGAATGTTGCCCGTGCAGGTCTGACCCTTTTCGAAGGAATAGACGAGAGCGACGGTATTGCCGTCGACCACGCCGGTCTTCAACTGCATATTGGCAGCGCCGTCGGCAAGGCTTACATCAGCATGGCCGTTCATGACTACATACAGTGCGCCAAGTTCGACATCAGTGCTAATGGTGGAGCCGTTGCTTGTGAAGGTCGCTGACCCTGCATTCGGATTCAGCTTCGGATACGGGAGAGCGTCGCCAACGATTACGCGGACGAGATAAACCAGGTCGGCAACCGACAGGGTGGTCCCATCAGCGTTCACGTCGGTAGCGGCAATCTGACCTTCAATATTGACGGTGAAGGCCGCCAGGCCGGCGATGAAATAGTTGGTGAACACAACCGCGTCACCAATTTCGTTGGAGATACCGTTAAGGTTGACATCACCGCGGGCGTCAATTTCACCCGTGCAGATAATGTCAATACCGCCGTTGATGAAATCAACTAAGCGATACGGTCTCTTGGCCAGAATGGCATAGGTCAAGCAGGAATCCGGGGCACCTTCGAAGGTTGGGAATTCACTCCCGCCGTCGGCGATACTGTTCTGACGAAGCGGATCGTCAAAAGCATAAATCCCCGAGTTCAAAACCGTGATAACGTCATAATCGTTCTCAGCCGGCGGAATTGGGGGTACAGCCGCACCATAACCCTGCGGGAAGCGCATGGCCAGGGTGTTGTCGCCGCAATCGGTCCAGAAGAAATTAACCGGTACATACATGCATTCATAGGTCAGATTGCTGGAAACGAGGAAGTCAAGCTGGAAGAGGACAAAATCGCAAGGAACGACTTTAACCTTCGGATGATGATATCCATCATTCTGATCGGCAATCGCGATTACACGAACTATGCCGGTCGGGCAACCGTTGCCGCAATTACCGGTGGCGCCAAAACGATAGGTGAGATATTCCCACTCGTAGGTGCCGGGAATGTCAAACAGGTCGCCTTTAACGACATTGGTCAATGACAGGACGGAGGCATCATAGGCAATGAGGAAATCAAAGCCCCATACTTCCGCAGCAGCGGTGTTAAGACAGGCGGTTACATCGAGCAGAGTGTGATGACCCTGCAGGACTCCCTTGCCGGTCGCCCCTTCAGCCTTCGCAATCTTAACATAGAAAGGATTGGTCAGGACAAGGTTAAAGAAACTGCTGCATTCGGCAGTCGCACCGGCGCAGTCAGTAACCATAACGGTGAAATTATAAACACCGGCGTCGTCAGCGCCGCCCGGCGTAAATGTCACCACACCAGTATTGGCGTCAACAACGATTGTGCCAGTAGTGGGGTCATGACTGACCATACTATAAGTGAGAATATCGGGAGGCTTGTTGGCATCACTGCCCGTCACCTGAATGGTGCCGCCGCTTGTGCCAACCGTGGTAGAGGCACCGCAAACGATAGTCGGAGCGGTGTTCTGAACCACGATGTTAACCGTGCATTCGCTGCCGGTCGGGCAAGCATGCGTCGGATCGCTGGCGCAGACAACCAATGTAATGGACTGGCCAACGTCCTGACAGGACGCAGTATAGTCCCACACGCCAGTGGTGGCGTTGATGGAGCCTGGACCAACGATAGAGAAGGTAATCGCATCCTGCTCAGCATCAGTGGCGTTAAAATCAAAGTGGAAGGGAGTGCTGAACTGCGAGCTCAACTGAACCGGGCAGTTAGTGAATACCGGAGCCGCATTCGGCAGAGTCTTGACGGGGAAGCAAACCGGGTCGCCAAAATTGGCCGCCGGATCAAAGGCCCAACCGTACGTGGTCGGATCGACACTCCAGGTCGTGGCGCTGTCGACACAAAGCTGGCCGCCGTCGGAACCCATCGGAACCGTGCACGGAATGCTGAACAGCAACTGCTCAGTTGCCGGCCAACCGGAGGTGCTGGCACCGGTCTCGTTATACCGGTCCGGCAGAACGCCGTCCCAGCCGAGATCGAAGTAGGTGCCCCAGAATACGGCAAAGATAGCGGCAAAGGCCGGATTATCATAGCTGGCCGTATCGGCTCCCCAGGTTACGTTGGTCAGGGCCGGTGAGCCGGCGCCGTAGAATTCGAACGGCATCGAGAAACCGGTGAAGTTGTCGCTCGTGGTGCCATACATATTAATGGTGAACTGGACACCCGGATTAATCGTAACGGTTCCGCCGTCGTTCCACTGACCAGCACCGGTAAGCTCTACTCTAAATGAAGTAGCCGCGTTCGATAGCCCAAAAGAAAGAAGCAATAAGGATAAGACGAGAACTAAAACATTGCGTTTCATCTTGTGCTCCTATTTTGTTTCGTTAACAAGTTAATCATCATTAAAAGACTCTTTCTGAGTCTCTAACCCCCCCTCGGGGTTCCCGAAATCAATCAAGGTCCTATCGGCGAGAGCCACCAGGCCGAACATCCTTTGATTCCGGAAGGATAAGAAAGTTCAGTTTGTTCTTTCTTCTGAGCGCGTGTTATTCTAAAAATTACCTCTTAAAGTGTCACCTCCTTTCTCTTATTTTTGTTTTTCTTAATCTAATCGCCTTTATTTGCAATCTATTAATTATCCGTTAAATCCGCCTACTGGCAAATCGGCGCCGGTCCATGCTTATAGAGGAAACTGATAAGGTAACCGACATCGAGAATATTCAACCCCACTTTGCCGTTGCAATCAGCTAAAAATGGATTTGGCGGTGCCGCGCCATGTTTGTAGAGAAAATTAATCAAGTAACTGACATCCAGAATGTTAATGGCCCCGTTATTGTTGACATCGCCGCACAATCCCTGCAATACCGAAAACAAACCGTCGTCAAGCGAGATTTTAGTGGTATCAAGCTTCGCCGTCCGGACAGAATCGACATGGAAGGAATCGGCCGGCGGACCGGTCACCTCTTCCCATAAAAGGCAATTTCCGCCCGACCAGCCCTGGCAGACAAACCAGCTGGTATCGGGAACATAATAGGTAATAGTCCCAATCGAACTCCCATCTTGTCTGACAAAACTGAAATTGTCCAAATTATGAGCCCAAATCTCGATTCCGACATTTCGCTGGGTGGCGGAATCGGCCAGGGGATAAATGTCGGCCAGCAATTTTATGAGCGGCTTGGTTCCGTACTGAGGGAAACCTATCCCTTTATGATAAGGCGGCGGCGCCAGATTGGCCTGCCCCGTAATTTTTATATCGTAACCATTCCCCCCTAATGAGCGCGATTGCATATACTCCCAGCCCGAAGTTAGCGTCCCAGCTGTGTCGATATTCCCCGTGTACACCGGAGTCGTGTCGATCACGCGCCAGTCATAACCGGGCACCCATACCGAATCGAGACAGACCGAATCCGGCAAATGATAATTCGTGCATTGATAATGCCCCAATTGATAGGACGAATCGATACAGGTCGATCCGCTATATTGGGTACAGACCCAGTAATACGAAGCAAAGACGGTATCCAGGCAGATACTGCCGTTCCAACTGGTGCATTTGTAATAAGTGGTATCGATAACCGTGTCAAGGTTGGTTTGAAAAACCATGCGATCGGTGCGGCTCAACACCAGCCATAAGTTAAACCCGGCCACGGTGTCGGCATAGTTTCTCATGTAGACCGATATAACCGAATTTTTCGTCCCTGGATATCCGGATGTATCGCGGACCTCGACCTCCAAATCGGGATAAATTTGGGCATAACCCGAAGAAACTGCCGCACAGACCAGCAAAACAGCGATGACAAAATGCCAGCTGAGCTTTAGGGATTTGGAATTGAAGGACATTCCTTCCTCCTGAAACTAAAAGTTCAAAGAAAATTAGGCTATCCCTTAGCTAATGACAATATCTTAACCTCTAGGATTTAACCGAATTACCGGCAAACATAGCCTTGATGATTTTCTATATCACCTATCGGCTTTTTTGTCCTTTTTTTCAGTACCGTCAATTCCTTCGACAGCACTGAGCAAATGTCTTTTTCGTTTTTTTAAGCGGCCCCCCACAGCCGACTTAAAACAGGAGTAACTTTGCTTTAGCAATATGCTTCAGGGTTTTTGCAGACCTTTTAGTTTACCTTATTTCATTAACTAAACAAGGTTATTTTGCGGACACTTTACCTATCATCCGACAGAATATATACAGAAAGCCGATATCTGTCAATAGGAAATTTCCTTTTCCCTTTAATATTTTCACCTCGTCGTCGATTTCTGTCCATTTCCCGACCAGCCCCCTCCCCTTTTGCCTTATATGGCCGACAATTCTTATTCCATTTATCCCCGAACCGGTTAAATTTGTTGTTGCCAGACCGCCCAATATTCTTTACATATCTTCTCATATTTCCTTCAATTGAGGTAACCGCAATGGCCAAACTGATGAGCAAAAAAACCAAAGAAATTGTCCAGACAACTTCGGTAATTGTAATTGTCCTGGCCCTGCTGTTTTTCTACGCCATCTACCCCCTTATCGCCGTGCCGGGCCTCGTGGGACGGCCCGATCGTGATAAATTCAATGACCCCAAATTTCAGCTTC
Source organism: uncultured candidate division Zixibacteria bacterium (assembly GCA_937867135.1). Taxonomy (GTDB): domain Bacteria; phylum Zixibacteria; class MSB-5A5; order GN15; family PGXB01; genus UNRQ01. The sequence continues at coordinate 3,219 of CALMKK010000249.1, read as the reverse complement.
AAAACGACCCGGCCCTGTTTGTCGAAAAGGGGCTGAATCCGGATACTTTTTCGGTGGAATCCAACGACAACATCAAATTGGCCGCCCTTTATTTCTTCCCGGATACATCGGCCTCCAAACCGCTCCGCGGAACCGTGATTCTGTCGCCTTCGGCTGACACCAATCGCACTGCGCTGATCGATTATGTGGCCCCTTTTCTCGATTCCGGCCTGGCGGTCGTTCTTTACGACCAGCGGGCCACCGGATTGTCGGGGGGAACCTATCACATGGCGGGAACGCTGGAAGCGGACGATCTATCCGAGGTTATCGCCTACCTCTCCCTCCACGGCAAATTCCATCCGCCGGTATCGGCGGTCGGGTTTGGGCTGGGCGGAGATGCCGCTATCAACGCCGCCCGAACCGAAAAGCGGATTTCTTTTGTCCTGGCCGTCAATCCCGATTTGACCCCGACTCGCTATATCGAGAAAATAATAAAAAGAGGCGGCCTTCTCCCTATCCCTTTTTCCAAAGCGACTTACTTTTGGTGGTACACCAAATTTTCCAGTTACCCGGGTGAACGGACCTCAGTCGATGAAATAACCCCACTGGAAACCCCAACTCTGATTCTTGATCCGTCAGAAAAGCTCAATTCCGCCGAAGTGGCAAAAATCCGGCAGGTATCGCCACCAGGGATTGTTCGGGTCGAAGCGCTTCCCGATGAATCGTCACGTCTGCAGAATCTTATAATCGGCGAGGTTTGCGCGGGGCTGAAAACGGCCGCCCAAAAATAATATCTGCCGTAGGGTCGATTTAAAAAAGCTGTTTTATCAAGAGCCGCAATCGGCGGATTTCCCCGTCAGGGACGGACCTTTCACGGCAACCTGACCGCCATTCCGCGATTCTTAATCACATTACACGACAACCGAGCACCAATACCAAAAACCAAATTTAATATGCCCCAAGGCTTCTTTTCTATTTATGCCACAGCCTCTATAGACCCATCCCGATCACAAATGAAAACTTATTGGTAGGATATTTCGATAATTGCCAGGTGAAATATGTTTTAAGCATTAGCGGCAATCCGCCGATGGCAAATCCGATTTCCCGATAGGGACTCCGGGCTTCAACCATATATTCATCGCCCGGCTGAATGGCATGATTCCGGAACTCGGTCCAGAAAATTCCACCATAGGTGGATAAAGTCAGCGGCAGTTTCTTGAACAAGGGAATTCCCGTTTTCAGAAAAAACCGTCGCCCGAAATTATGCTCGATATATCCGGCCGCCATCCGGTTCCCGGCAAAATTGAGATGCCCCATACTCTTGAAAGCCAGCGCATCGTATAAAATTCCCTCACTGCAATCGACCGTAAAATATCTCTGCGGCGGTACGCTCTTTTCAGCGATTCCAGCGGTCAAATACAGCGACGTCTTCCCCAGCCCGAGAAATTCTCTCTGATGATGAAACCCGACCTGGTACCGTTGAAAAGCAAAATCATTTTTTATAAAGTCCGGCGACGCCAATTCCATATTGAAACTGAACCGGCTATAGGGATAGGTTGGAGTCGGTACTTCCCGGCCCTTGATTTTCATCCAATTCCTGGTCTCCCAGGTCAAGCCATAAACCATTGACCGCAATTTCCCATTGATAATCGGGGGATTAACCCGATAATCGTGTGAGGTTTTGACAAATGCATAATCAGTGGCATTCGAAACCGAATACTGGTCATAATCCCGATATGTTGCGCTCAAGGTCAATTGGCGGCGGGATAATACCGATGATTCCAATTTGGCCATAAACCCTTTTTCCAAATAATATTCGTACGGATCGGCGCGGTCAAAGAGACTCGGGATAGTCGGGTTGCCGTCAAAACTTGAAATCACGGTTGGGCGGCGCGTTACCAAATCGTGAAACCAAAAACCGACCCGCAATCCCCGCTTTTTCATAAAATCATACTGCAGTCCATAATCATGTTGCCAGTATCTCCCGGAAAAGGCCCACCCGGATTTCAACCTTAATTGTAGCCGCGAATTCAGGAATTTTGGATTTACTGCCATTCCGAGATATGCCCCTTCGACTCTATTGAAATGGAAAAAATCTTGGGCGAATGACATGACCAGCGGCGCCGCTATGACCGCCCGGATCACTTTCTTATAAACCGGGACATTCTTGACCACCGAATCGATCCGCCGGTATCCCTCCAATTCTTCTGTCGTCAGCGGAATTGACGGCCCTGTTGCCCAGACCGAAGAGTCAACCTTATCGGCATTCTTATCCACCTCGATGGCATAATCGAAGGTCTCATCCGGATATTCCAGGTTGAATGTGTAATTATGCAATGCCGCCGCAATATCGAAATTCAGAGGCGGCAGACCGGGAAAGGGAAAATTTATATCGGCCGCCAGGCGAATTTCAATCGGCATCCAAATATCATTGTCGAAGGGGGCGCATTTTTGGCTGTACCGAGTATTCTTCAGAAACGGGATCTCCCCGGCCCTATTAAATCCCAGATCGACCCCGACCACATCGAAGCTGGAATCGACAATATCAATCGTTCCGGCAAAAAGCGGGACCGCCTCTTTTTTCGGTTCCACTTCCAATCGGAATATGGCCCGCTTATCGAGATAAACCGTATCGATTAAATAATAATTATAATAATCGAGGGCATCGGTGGCGGTCGGCGAAACCATCGAGTTCTCCCCCAAATCGAGCCGGTTGCGGTTGAAATCGAGCAGTTCTCCCCCCAGCGCCACCAGCACTTCGACTCCTTCCAGATTGGCCGATTCCCGCCGGGCGATTATGGTCTCTTTTTGCTTATGCGGCTTTTCCCAGTTCGATATCGATTGAGTTTCGGTTATCGCCATGATATTTATCGAATCCGGCTTTTTGCGGTTTCGAATCACCATCTTGGTGTATGACTCGAAAGAATAACTTTTAAGACGATTCAACAGGCTGTCCTTATGCGCGATTGCCTCCAGAATGATTCGCTGGGCCGCGTCGTAGGCCCGGGTATATACTTTCATCCCTTTCAATAATTGAACCGCCGGCCGCAATTTGATATCGATATCAGAGGCGCTTTTATCATCCGCGATTATGACGCTGTCGGAATAATAGGCGATATGGCTGAACCGCACCACAAACCGCCCGGCCTCGAGTTTTATTCGATATTTCCCCTCGGCATTCGTGAGGGTCGATTTGCCGGTCCCTTCGACCCGCACGGTGGCGTACGGAATAATCGCCCC
>CALMKK010000248.1 GCA_937867135.1 uncultured candidate division Zixibacteria bacterium | reverse complement strand
GGCAATGGCACGGGAAGCTTCAGCTGGACTCCGACTTTTGTCCAGGCCGGTTCTTATGATGTGACATTTAGAGCATCAGATGGTTCTCTGCTTGATTCGGAAATTGTCACCATAACGGTCAATGAATCCGGCAATCAGCCGCCGGTCTTGGCCGCTATCGGGTCGAGATCGACGACCGAAGGAATTAATTTGACTTTCAATATTTCGGCGACCGATCCCGATGGAACCACTCCCTCATTTACGACCGGGACCCTTCCGACCGGAGCGATCTTTACCGATAACCTTAACGGTACGGGTACATTCTCATGGACACCGTCGTTTACGCAATCCGGTGCTTACAATGTGGCGTTCCGGGCGTCGGACGGCTCGCTGGTTGATTCTGAAGTGGTGACCATAAATGTCTTTGAGGCGGGGAATCGCGCACCCATAATCGCGACTGTCGGTGCGCAATCCACGACTGAAGGGATTAATCTGGCATTTACCGTCACCGCTACGGATCCCGATGGCACCATTCCGGCGTTATCCAATTCCACTTTGCCGCGCGGTGCCGGTTTTGTTGATAACGGCAACGGGACGGGAAGTTTCACATGGACGCCCGACTACATCCAATCGGGGACTTATAATATCTCCTTCTTTGCCACCGATGGTGTCTTGCGAGATACCGAAGCGATAGTGATAACGGTTATCGATGCCGGTAATCAGCCGCCGGTTCTGACGGCTATCGGTTCGAGAAGCACGACCGAAGGAATAAGTTTGAACTTCAATATATCGGCATCTGACGCAGAGGGAGCTCTTCCTTCGCTTTCGACCGGGGCCCTTCCCGGCGGCGCGACATTTATCGACAATCACAATGGCACCGGCACATTCGCTTGGATGCCGCTCTATAATCAGGCGGGGATATACAATGTGACTTTCCGGGCGACCGATGATTCGCTGGCGATCGATTCCGAAATAGTGACAATTACCGTCAATGATGCCGGTAATCAGACCCCCATACTGGCGGCTATTGGGAACAGGTCCACAACTGAAAATATCAATCTCACTTTCGGCATTGCGGCCTCCGATCCCGATTCTACCATACCGGCCTTGAGCAGTTCCGCTCTCCCGACCGGCGCGACTTTCACCGATAATGCAAACGGCACCGGGACTTTCGGCTGGACCCCATCGTTTGTACAGGCTGGAAGTTACAATGTCACTTTTTACGCATCGGATGGCGTCGCCATAGATTCCGAACGGATAACCATAACGGTTATTGATGCCGGTAATCAGCCGCCCGTTCTGGCGGCCATTGGCTCGCGTGCCACGACTGAAGGAATAAATCTTAATTTTAATATTTCCGCCACCGATCCCGATGCCACTATCCCGTCTTTCTCCACATCCACTCTTCCGACTGGCGCCGCCTTTATCGATAACGGCAACGGCACGGGAACATTCAATTGGACTCCGACATACGTACAAGCCGGGACATACAACGTGACATTCTTTGCGAGTGACGGTTTACTGATTGACAGCGAAACTGTCACCATAACAGTTAATGAGGCCGGAAATCAGGCCCCGATCCTGACGACAATAGGACCGAGATCGGTATATGAAAACAGCAATCTCAATTTCAGCATAAACGCGTCCGATCCGGATGCCACGACACCGACCTTGACTACTTCGTCATTGCCAGGCGGCGCTTCTTTTGTCGATAATGGCAATGGAACCGGAACATTTAATTGGACACCCAATTATACTCAGGCGGCATCATACGCGGTGATCTTTATCGCCTCGGACGGGTCTTTACGGGATAGCGAAACAGTCATAATCACGGTTCTCAATGCCGATGCCCCGCCGGTTCTGGCGGCGATTGGTTCAAAATCGGTGGCCGAAGCGGCCAATTTGAATTTCGGCGTTTCGGCCACTGATATAGACGGTACCATTCCGGTTCTCACCACATCGACACTCCCGACCGGGGCGGCTTTTTCCGATAACCTGAATGGAACCGGTGTTTTCAACTGGACACCAACCCTGGCGCAATCAGGAGTTTATAATGTGACTTTTTATGCCACCGATGACTCGGCGGCGGTCGATTCCGAAGTGGTGCAGATAACGGTCGGAAATGTCAATCAACCGCCGGTGCTGGCGCCTATCGGGCCTCAGGCCGTTGATGAAAATATTAATCTGGCCGTACGGGTTTCGGCCACGGACGGCGACGGGACCATTCCGGTTTTGACCAGTTCGGCTCTGCCGGCCGGAGCCGCATTTGTCGACAGCGGCAACGGTGCCGGATCATTCGACTGGACCCCGTCTTATACGCAAGCCGGGATTTACAATATTACCTTCTATGCTTCCGATGGAGTTGATATCGATTCCGAGCGGGTGACGATTACGGTCAATAATATCAATTTGCCGCCGGTTCTGGCTTCTATCGGAGCCCAGACTATTGACGAAAATGTTAATTTGAGCATCAATATTACTGCAACCGATCCTGATGCCACCAATCCGGTTCTGACGACTTCGGCTCTACCGTCGGGTGCGACCTTTGTCGACAACGGCAATGGCACCGGTGCCTTCAATTGGACGCCGGATTTCAGTCAGGCCGGTTCATACAGCGTGACATTTTATGCCTCCGACGGGCAATATATCGATAGTGAAATCGTGTCAATAACGGTGAACAATTCCAATCGTCCGCCGGTGGCCAATGCTGGATTGAATCAAGGCGGCGTATTTGTCAATTCAACCGTGACACTCGATGGGACGGCTTCTTTTGATCCTGATCTGCAGGCTGTTACTTATGACTGGTCTCAAGTCAGCGGCACAACCGTAACCCTTACCGGGGCCGTGACGGCCCAACCGACTTTTGTCCCGCCCTTGCCGGGGATTTATGCTTTCCAGCTGATTGTCTCCGACGGGACCCTCTTTTCGACGCCCGACACGGTGCAGGTGAGTGCTATCAATGCCGCTCCTCCTCAGGCAATAACGGATCTGGCCATTGCCATATCAAGTGATAATATTGTTCTGAACTGGTCGGCCATCAGCGTTGATACCGCGGGTCTTCCGACGCAGGTCGGCGGGTATATTGTTTATCGTGATACCCTGGCCTATTTCACTCCTGTTTCCGCCGATTCAATCGGGGCGGTGAGTGCCGCCACGCTGACTTTTACCGATAATAACATATTCGGAGCCAATGTGGTCGGCGATACGTTGCATCAATATTTCTACACCGTGATTCCATATGACATTTACAGCAACCGGTCTCAAGTATCGAATTATGTCGGGGAATACGACTATCAAATCATTATTACATCCACCACCAATTACAATTTGATTTGTGTTCCTTTTGAAAATACAGGCATCACGAATGCCGTCGAATTGATAGCCGCCATTGGCAGTACCAATGTCCGGACCGTAAATAACTATGTTCCGGCGTCACAGAGTTTTGAATCGCGTTTTGCCGCCGGTTTCGGAGTCAATTTTGCGGTTGTTCCCGGCCACGTATATCAGGTTAACGCCGCCGCCGCCACCATCTTTTCGGTGGCGGGCCGCATTCCGGCTCCCGGCACGGTCACTTATCCGCTGGTGACCACGGCGACTACCGATTATAGTTTCCTTTCGATTCCGTTCGAGCGGGCGGCCGACTTCTTGACGGCTCAAGATGTCCTGAATAATATCCCGGGGAGTTTTAATACGCTCAACCATTTCGTGGCCGCATCGCAGAGTTATGAATCGCGCTTTGCAGTCGGATTCGGAGTCAATTTCCGGGTTAAAGCGGGGATGCCATATCAGGCAAATTGCGCCTTGAATGACATCTTCCCGAGATAAAAGGGAGGCTTTGAAGTATGAAAAATATCTTTTTGGCTATATATGGAGGTGCCACAGTGCGTACCAGATTAAATCGACTCAGGATACCAACCCTATTTGGTATGGTGGGATTCCTGTTGTTGTTGCATACTTCGTCGGCCCTGGCGCAGGGTTCAATATTTGGAGCGGTTCACAACTCCAATGCCACCGTTCCCGCCAACGGCGAAATCAGTTTTTACGGATTCACCGACAATACCGATGAGGAAATCCGTCTGGAATCATCGATTGGAGCAGGCTACGACGCGGGCAATTGGTTTGATGATTTTCAGAATTATCTTTCCAAGATTCCCGGTAACCCATACACCTATCGTTTCTTCAATACCGCCAACGGCGAAGGGGCGGTACTGGCAAAAACGATTCCGAACAACTCCTTCCAGCAGGAAGATATAACTTTGGGCGCAATTTCCTGGCCCGCGGCCCCGGTCGGCATGGCCGGGCGCATTGTATCTTCAACCTCAATGGTTTTGAGCTGGACGAGGGTAACAGGAATGACTTATCATGTCTATCGCCGTCCGGCTTCATCGGGAGGCTCGTTTTTCAGAATCGATAATACGGCCGGTCTGCTTACCGCGCCCGGAGTGGCGGATAGTTTCTTTGTCGATAATACTGTCAGCGGGGGAGGATCATATCAATACCTTCTTATCGCCCGGGACGGATCCGGAAATCTCGGCCCCCATTCAGCCATTTTGACCGTATCGACGGCCGCCATCGACGCGCCGCTTATCACTTCCATTGCTCCCAGCACAGGTACGCATCTGGGTGGAACGGCCGTGATAATTCGCGGTTCCGGATTCGATATTAATGGCATGTCGGTGACTCTGGCCGGCATCAGCCTTACCTCCATTACTGTGGCTTCTCCTTATCAAATAAATGGCGTAACTCCGGCCGGGACGGTCGGGAGCGCCAATCTGGTCGTTACGAATACGGCTTCGGCTCTCAGCGCCACTCTGGCCGGTGCTTTTATTTACGAGGGAAATCAGCCGCCGGTTTTGGCGACTATCGGTCCGCGTTCTGTAACAGAAATGGTTAATCTGAATTTCAATGTCACCGCGACCGATCCGGACGGTACCATTCCGAACCTTTCAACCTCAGCACTTCCATTGGGTGCCGCCTTTGTCGATAATGGCGGGGGTAATGGTACTTTTAACTGGACCCCGACGGTAACTCAGTCGGGTATTTATAATGTGACTTTTTATGCGTCTGACGGCTTGTCTCTTGATTCCGAAATTGTTGCGATTACGGTCAATGATGCCGGCAATCAGGCGCCGATTCTTGATTCTATCAGGGCGAGAACGGTCGCCGAAGGGGGAACACTCAATTTCGGTATCACGGCGTCCGACCCCGATTTGACCGTACCGACACTATCGGCGCTTAATTTGCCGACCAATGCAACATTCCTCGATAACGGCAATGGAACCGGGACCTTTAATTTTACACCTGACTTCACGCAAGCCGGAACATATGATGTTACCTTCAAAGCCTTCGATGGCGCCCTGGTAGACTCGGAAGTGGTTGTCATTACGGTTACCGGTACCAATCAGGCTCCCGTGCTGGCGGCCATCGGCTCGCAAACTACGACCGAAAATGTTGATTTGAATTTCGTTATCACGGCCGCCGATCCGGACGGCATCACGCCGTCTCTGACAACTTCGGCTCTTCCGACCGGAGCGACATTTGTAGATAATGGCAACGGCACCGGGACTTTCGATTGGATCCCGGGATTCACACAATCCGGGATTTACAATGTTACATTCAGGGCATCCGATGGAATCGATATTGATTCAGAAATTGTTGCGATTACGGTTAATGACGCCGGCAATCAGCCGCCGATTTTAGACAGCATCCGCGCCCAGATCATAATAGAAGGCCAATCGCTGGTGCGGACCGTTACCGCCAGCGATCCGGACGGAACCGTTCTGGCGCTTTCGACCGGAACCCTGCCTGAGAACGCGACCTTTATTGACAATGGCAACGGCACGGGGACTTTCACCTTCAATCCGAATTTTGCACAGGCCGGTTCGTATCAAGTTTTATTTGTTGCTTCGGATGGTCTTCTGGCCGATTCCGAACTGGTTTCAATCACCGTAAACGAATCGGGCAATCAACCGCCGACCATTGCCCAAATGAATGATACAACCATAAATGAAAATGATTCACTGCAACTTAGAATAGTCGCCACTGATCCCGAGGGCGGAACTATTCGCCTGACCGTGGCGACATCACTTTTGGGCTACAATTTTGTGGACAGCGGCAATGGAATCGGAGTATTCCGATATCTTGCCAATTATCTTGTCTCCGGGACAGCCTCTATCCGCTTCTATGCCACTGATAACGGCACCCCGGCGCAGACCGCGGCCGATACGGTAATTGTCACGATAAATGACGTCAACCTGGCGCCGGTTATTGATTCGCTCGGGCCGTTTGGGGTAAAAATCGGCCGGCTCTTGACCTTTAGGGTTCACGCCAGTGACTCCACCGATCCGGTGACAAGTCATCATCTTACCCTGACCGCCACCGGGCTTCCGTCAACTGCCGTTTTCATTGATTCCGGTAACGGGAGCGGTTCTTTCAGTTTTACCCCGACCTTGGCCGATGTCGGAACCTTCTCAGTTACTTTTATTGCCAGCGATGAAGGAGCGCCGCCGCTTTCGGGGCAACGGACAGTCGGTATCACAGTTGTGGCTGAAAACCAGTTGCCGGTATTTTCTCAATTCCCGACCTACGGTGAAGTTCTTGAAGGTGATACATTGCGCCTGCTGATCAGGGCAACCGACCCGGACGGTCAAGCGTTAATTTTAAGGTGTATCAAACAGCCGCTAAATTCAATTTTTGTGGATAGCGGCAACGGCTCCGGGCTGTTTACTTTCACTCCCAGTTTTGTTCAATCCGGTCTGGCCTCAGCGCAATTTGAAGCCTACGATGGGGTGGACGCCAAAAGAAGTTCGCCGCTTATTATCCAGATATATGAAGCTGGAAACCAGATACCGGTAATCACGCCCGTGCCGACTCAAACCGTCACTGAGGGGCAGACGCTTTCGCTTACAATAACAGCCGCCGACCCAGATTCATCGTCGGTGACATTATCGGCCGCCAATCTCCCCACAAACGCCATATTTACCGATAATGCGAATGGTACGGGGACTCTTAATTTTACGCCGACTTATGTCCAGAACGGCAGTTATGATATCTTTATAATTGCGTCGGACGGTGTCCTTACGGACACCATAACGGTGACCATTGTGGTTGATGAAGCCGGGAATCAGGCCCCCATTTTTACCACTGCGTTCCAGGATACCTCAACTACTGAATTGCGTCTCTTGAGATTCACCGTTGCGGCTTCCGATCCCGATCTCAATACTCCCCACATGACCGCGGCCAATATGCCGGTCGGAGCCACTCTGACGGACAATAATAACGGAACGGCCTTATTCGAATGGACCCCCACCAATTTCGATTCGGGACATTATGTGGTGACTTTTTTCGCCATTGATTCTTTGAATGCGTTCCTTTATGACTCGCTCTTAATGAATATTGTGGTTAGAGATACCAATTTGCCGCCGGAAATGAGGGCCCTGCCCTCTTCATTCCAAGATGTAAGCGGATTTGAGGGAGATACGCTCCATTTCACATTCTTTGCCTATGATCCCGATAAGGAAATACCCATCGTGGTGGTGGACACTCCGAGTTATAATCTTTATCCGAATATGGATACCAGCAGTCTGGTCCGAAACGATACCCTGTTTTATACTTGCCGTTTTATTCCAGATTATAAACAGGGGGGGACACCCATAGATAAACTTTATTATATGTGGTGGCGGGCATATGATAGAAGGCTGCCAACGGTTCTGACCGATGTGACTGTGAGCACAACCTTCAGAGTAACGGATAAGGACCAGCCGCCAATAATAACCGCTTCCATCCCGTCGGCGACTATTACCGAAGGTGATTCCATTATTTTCGCGGTCGACTCTTATGATCCGGATAGTAGCATCTATCGGCCGACTATTTGGGTTGATACTCCCAGTTTTCCAGCCGGCGCGGCCTTTTCCGGGTTGGTGGATCATAAGACATTTCGCTGGGCTCCCAGTTACACACAAGCGGGGACTTATAACATAAGATTTTTTGCCGTATATAACTTGTTGCGGGATACGGTGATAGTTAGTGTTACGGTTCTTGACGCCGGCAATCATGCGCCATCTTTCACGACCACCCTTCCGGCGGTTCAGTCAGTTGTAGCGCTTCAGCCGTTCACTAATTTATTGCGGGCCGTCGATCTCGATCTCGATCCAATGGTGATAACTGCCGATAGCATTTACTCGTTTGTCACTTTTGTCGATTCCGGCAATGGATCGGCCACCTATGTCGTAACAGCGCCTAACTTGATAGATTCGGTATTCCCGGTCAATTTCATAGTCCAGGATCCCTCCGGCGCGGCCGACACCTTGTCAACAAGTTATAGAATTGTGGCTTTCCTTCGAGGCGACGCCAATTCGGACGGCAAAATGGATGCGTCCGATATGATGTTCCTGATAAATTTCCTATATAAAAGCGGTCGCCAGCCGGCCTCGTTTGACGCGGCTGATGTCAATTTTGACCGGCTTCTTAATATCAAGGATGCGGCCTATCTTGTAAACTATTTCTATAAACAAGGTCCTCCGCCTCCGTCGCAATAGCGGGAAAATTATAATGTAAAAAGCCGCCCCGGTGGGGCGGCTTTTTTTTGTGAAAAAGGTTGAATTTTACTCTTATAATTTTGCTGAATTTGCTTGACAAGAAGGCTCATCGGGGTTATTTTTATTTTGCTACTGGGTTTTTGGAAAGACAAGAATTTACTTGTCCATTTGGTTATTAAGGAACCTCACTTGCTGGATAGTCTCGGCGAATCGCTGGGTGTGCAAGTTTTATTAGCCGATATGAAGTCTATCCTATCCGAAAGTAACATACTTGACTGGCTTTACTTCAGACTTCGCAGTTATGCGAAGTGAAAATGATTAAATAAACACTAACAGATTCAAGTTGATCTTGGATAAGGCAATAGCATTGAAAAAAAAGGGAAGGGGGGTGATGGCTCGAAGAATATGAACGGTTTCGCGCGCGCGAAACTTATGTCAGTCTTCAGTTGACCTAAATTTGTTCACTTTTTATGGGAATGAGTTTGGGAAGTAAGTTGGGAACTTTTAAAAAGTCTGAAAGGAGCACAGAAATGACAAGGAAATTATCGGCGATTTTTATTTCCTCCTTGTTAATTTTTGCCCTTCTTGCTGGCACCGCGTTCAGCATGAAGGATTCCGATAAGGCCAAGAATATCAACATGGTCCCGGTCAATCAGGCTCCGATGGTTAATGAGGCTGGAGTGGAAGAATATGTCCCTTCAACCGGTACTGTCAACCAGAGCCTCGGCTTTGATCAGAGTGCTTCTCTATCACCTGGTAAGGTGATAGGCTCAAGCACTTATGATTACCAGCACAATGGCCGTATGAATCGTCAGGTCGATTGGCGCGGAACTCAGCGCGTTCATTTTACCTGGATGAAGCAGCTTTCTTATATCCTTGGCCAGAAGCGGCGGGCCGCATATCAAGCTTGGAATCCGACCTTGGGTGATTTTGATTTAACAGGCTTGTCGGACAGCGGCGGCTGCGATATTCATAGTATTCTCGCTTCAGAAATTTCCGGTTACGTCGGTCTCGATGTCACTCCGGGTGGCAAAGTTGTTCTGACCAACCATCATTCTCCGACCGGTGTTGATGTAGATTATGCCGCAACGGTCTGGTATGATTATGATGAAGGAACCTGCTATTTCAACAATTTGACCTTCCGGCTACCCGATACTACTATGCATTATTTCCCGGCCATATCGGGCGCCAACTATATGATTTGGCCGAATATTGAATATCAGGTCAATGGAACCGACACGGTCACTCACTTAGTGGCTCAGCAGGGCAATACAGCGGGTGGATCGTCTTCCATCATGGCTTATTTCCGCAGAGTCGGCAGCGCGACCAGCGGTGTCTGGGATTATCCCCCGGTCACCATTGATACCGTCAATGATATCGCCTACCTGGTGGCGGCGTCTCGTACCAGCCGCAAGGTGGCGGTTGTCTGGTTGGCTCCGTATCCCTACGGCGCACCGGGCGGAAGTGAATCCGGCACACGTGGCGGAAACCAGAGAGTCAACGATGTCTATTACAGAATGTCGACGAATATGGGTGCCGCGGGCACCTGGGTCCCGGCAACGGGCGGAACCAATGTCACCAAGTTTGACTCCTCTCAGTCCGGCTGGTTGGCCCACTCCGACATTTCTGCCCTAATCGGCACCGATGATT
>CALMKK010000247.1 GCA_937867135.1 uncultured candidate division Zixibacteria bacterium | reverse complement strand
ACATTGCCAAGCCCGCCCGAGTAGATGGGCAAAGCTTCGCTCAACATGAATTCCATGCTGAAATAAGCGGCGCAGGTCAAGGAACCCCGTGAATGATTCTGCTGAAACCACCCCGGCGCCTTTGCGGCATCCCGCCTGGCCTGCACATGATTATCAACATTTTTGCGGAAGGCAGGATCGGCCAATGCGAGCTCGAGTTGGTCGCGCGAAACCGTCTGGAGGACAACCCAGGGGTTATGCGTGATTTCCCAAAGTTCGGAATCAAGTCTGCTCCAGACGCCGTCGGTAGCATGATTCCACGACCAGCGCATATCCAGGGCCAGCTCCGCCAGGGAATCGAATCCGTCGACATCCGTAGGCAAAAGACTATGTATTGGGTGGCCGGCACGCGACTGTTTGTTCATGATTTTACCTTCATTCGCTTAAGGAGTTCATGTGCGGCTACTATCGCCGATTCCGATAACGCGCCAAGTTCTAAGTCCTTTATTAAGGCTGCGAGCAAATCGTTGAATCCATCCTCTTTTTGGTTTGCCAAAACATGGTGCGCTCCCTGGTACAAAAGGCCGGAATTCGGCCCGCTTTTTAACAATGCACGTAATAATGGGGACCAGGCGGTTTTTTTGAATTTACTCAATCCTACGGCAGCCAGCCATGCTACGTCGGAGTTGCTGTCTGAGAGTGCTTTCACCAACGGCGGGATTGACCTGGTATCGCCAATCACACCAAGCGCCTTGGCAGCTTCCCAGCGAACCTGATCCGATGTGGAATTCTGCAATGCTATTATGAGGGAAGGGACGGCGGGTTTACCCAGAGCCACCAACGATTCCCTTGCTTTCTGACGAAACATCCCGTCCTTGCTTGCCAGCATATCCATCAAGGATTTTGGACTTGTGCCGGTCAATTTTTTCCTGTTCATTATTTCTCCTCGGAATTAGTTTTGCCTGCAGGTCTCGATTTCTGCAGTTCGGCAGCCAAAGCATTGTTGACGATAGTTTGCGCTTCCTCCAGGATGCGGCGCAAATGATCCTCGCCCCGGAAGCTCTCCGCATAAATCTTGTATATATTCTCCGTTCCTGACGGACGTGCCGCGAACCATCCATTCTCGGCCGCCATTTTCAAACCGCCGATGGGGGCGCCATTGCCTGGTGCGCGGGTGAGGATGGTCCGGACTTTTTCACCCGCCAGCTCCGTGAGATTAATTTGCTGGAATGAGAGTTTCGCTAGCACCTCCTTTTGATCCGGCGTAGCCGGCGCCTCAATGCGGTCATAGGCAGGCTCTCCGAACTTGTGCATGAGTTCGCGGTAAATTTCGCCGGGATCGCGCCCCATCCGGGCTGTGATCTCCGCCGCCAGCAAAGCCGGGACAATTCCATCTTTGTCCGTTGTCCAGACGGTGCCGTCCAGACGAGCAAAGGAGGCCCCAGCGCTCTCTTCGCCGCCAAAGCCAAGCGAACCGTCAAGCAAGCCATCAACGAACCACTTGAAACCAACCGGCACCTCATAGAGCTTCCGGCCAAGCTTCGCGGTGACGCGATCGATCATCTGACTGCTCACCACCGTCTTGCCGACCGCCGCTTCTTTTCGCCATTTCGGCCGGTGTTGGAAAAGATACCAAATGGCAACTGAAAGATAATGGTTGGGTGGTAGCAATCCTGCGCCCTTGGTGACTATACCGTGCCGGTCGTGGTCGGTGTCGCAGGCGAAGGAGAGATCAAACCGATCCTTCATCCCAATCAGTCGTTGCATCGCATAGACCGAGGAAGGATCCATCCGTATCTGTCCGTCCCAATCCACGGTCATAAACCGAAAGGTCGGGTCGACAGCCTCGTTCACGACCGTGAGGTTCAACCCGTACTGCGCGGCAATCGGTCCCCAGTAGTGAACCCCTGCGCCGCCCAACGGGTCAACCCCCATTTTGATACCTGCCTCTTTGATGGCGTCCATATCGATAATATTTTTAAGATCAGCAATATAAGCATTGAGATAGTCGTGCCGGTGCGTTGTGGGGAAACGAAGAGCTTTTTCAAAAGGAATCTTTTTCAGCCCTGAGAGGCCATTCTCGAGAAACTCGTTCGCCTTCGTCTCGATCCATGATGTTACCGCGGATTCCGCCGGCCCGCCATTCGGCGGATTATATTTAAACCCGCCGTCATGCGGGGGATTATGCGATGGCGTAATGATGATGCCGTCGGCGAGTCCTGTCTTCCGTCCGCGATTATAAGTCAGAATCGCATGAGAAATTACCGGAGTCGGCGTATATTCGTCCTTTTCCGCGATCATAACCTCGATCCCGTTTGCCGCCAATATCTCAAGCGCACTGGCAAAAGCCGGCATGGAAAGGGCATGCGTGTCCATGCCGAGAAACAGCGGGCCATCGATTTTTTTCTCCTTCCGATACTGGCAAATAGCCTGACTGATTGCGAGAATATGCCGCTCGTTAAAGGCTTTTGCGAAGGCTGAACCTCGATGCCCGGATGTGCCGAACGCCACCCTCTGCGACGGCACTGCGGGATCAGGCGACTCGGTGTAGTAGGCCGTGACGAGTCTGGGAATATTGACCAACATTCCTGGCTCTACTGGCTTTCCTGCAAGAGAACTCGTTTTCATGAATTCCTCGTCATCGCGTGTTTTCCAGTTCCGCAACCGTGTCGAAACCGATATTGCTCATCAGATATGCAGAGAGCTCTTTTCGTATGAGTCTGCGACCCAAATTGAGCAGCGATTCGATCGCGTGCGGCTGAATGCCGGCCGGGTCGGCATTCTCTGCATAAGTGAATCCCTGGAGATACGAAAGAATCATTGCAGATCGGAATACTGCAGGAAGACCTGTGATAGCTTTGAAGTAAGTGACATGCTCATGAGATCGGCCGGTTAGAAATGAATTCTGCCGAGCATTGGTTGTCGTAGCTGGAGAGAGTCGATTATTCTTAACAAGGGCCTCATCGACATTATCATCATGGAGCAGGACAAGCGGGCGCGAATGCGGTTGAATGCCGTTAAAGAACCGTCTGCTCATGATTTCATAAATCCGGATATAGCAGCTTTCGTCCGGCATCAACACATCCCACGACCGATAAGCCTCAGCCATCGCCTCGCGCATTAGTCTCGTGGCATCGCGCCCATTCTTTGTAAGTGATACGGAGACTTGCAGCAGAACTTCAAGGTGTGGTGAAATCTTGCCCTTGAAGTCTGACCTTTTCGGACTTTCACGTATCATCTATAATTCCTCAATTTTCATGCCGTAATGCGATTTCGGTCTCAGCGGAATTCAGAGAACAAGCGGACCCGAATTGCTATCGAGAATCCAAAAGTTCCTGCGATTCCCGAGATCAAGAGTGCCTTTCTCTGAAGATTTTTCCACTTCCAAGGCAACATTCTCCAATTTGTATAAATACGTTAAGATGACGGTCTGAGTCAATAAATCGACGGATTGAAAAGAGAGCTAATTCGTTGGGATGACGGGTTAGCTAATGGCTTAATT
>CALMKK010000246.1 GCA_937867135.1 uncultured candidate division Zixibacteria bacterium | reverse complement strand
CGATAGTACCGCATCCGGTGACGACACCGTCGCCGAGAATCTTCTTTTCGGCCAGCCCGAAATCAGAACTGCGGTGGGTGACGAACATATCGAATTCTTCGAAGGAGTTTTTATCGAGAAGGAGTTCGAGCCTCTCGCGGGCGGTCAATTTGCCTTTTTCGTGCTGGGCGTCGATGCGTTCCTGACCGCCCCCGAGGCGGGCCTGATGGCGCATTTCTTCAAGTTTGCGAAGTTTTTCTTCAAGAGACATATTAATAATCAGTCATTGCGGGTTTGATAAATCAAACCCCTACAAATTTATTATTCAATTTTGTTGACTAATATCTTCCCCTCTTTATCTTCGAGGCGCCCGATTTTGATTTCGGTATCATGATCAAAGGCGATAGCCATGTTATCATGCAAGAGTCGTTCGACCAGTATCCGTTTAACCGCCATCGTGGTCAGGGGGTCAAGATCAACGGCGGCGACATAAGGGATGCGGATATGATACTGGGAGGGGACAATGTCGGCGTAATAAACCACGGTTTGCCCGTCGGAGGTCATCTCCACCGCTTGATGACCGGGAGTATGGCCGCCGGTGCGAGTGACTTTTATTCCGGGTAGAACTTCGGCATCGCCATCGACCAATTCCAGTTGGCCGGCGTTCTGCATCACCAACAAACGATCGACAATATAGACGGCGGCGGTTCGCTCGTTAGGATGAATGGCGTCGTTCCACTCTATTTTTTGAACGATATATTTAGCGTTGGTGAAACGGGGAACTATTTGGCCATTGTCGTTTTTCACCGCTCCGGCCGCATGATCGGTATGGAGATGAGTCAGAATGACATAATCAATATCTTCGGGATTGAGGCCGAATTGCTTAAGAGATGATTCGATGGTCGTTTCGCCAAAGGCGGCGTAGATTTTCTTTTCACTCGGGGTGATGCAATCGCCCAGGCCGGTATCGAGCAGAATATTTTTGCCACCGGCCCGTACAAGGAAGAGATTGGTTTCCATCTTGATGAGATTGTTCTCATCGGGCGGCATCAGTTTGCCCCAGATTTTTCTGGGGACGACACCGAACATCGTCCCCCCGTCGAGCATAAATTTCTGCTCGACGAAGGGTATAATTTCAAAACGGCCGCATTTCATTATTATCTCAAATAATTCCCGGCAATGACCAGGCGCTGGACCTCGGAAGTTCCCTCATAGATTTCCGTAACGCGCTGGTCGCGGTAAAGTTTCTCGATAACCGAGAACTCGCCGATATAGCCGTAGCCGCCGTGAATTTGCATCGCTTTATCGACACAGAGACTGGCGGCCTCGGTGGCGAACAGTTTGGCCTGGGCGGCTTCGATGCCGAATTTCTCGCCCTTGTCCTGCATTACGGCGGCTTTGTAGGTCATGACACGGGCGGCTTCGACTTGAGTGGCCA
>CALMKK010000245.1 GCA_937867135.1 uncultured candidate division Zixibacteria bacterium | reverse complement strand
ATCGGTGCCGAACCGCGCTTTGAGATTCCGGACCAGGTCGGGCGCCTCAATAACCAAAAATCCGTTATTTAAAGCATTGCGTTTATATGTCTCGGAAAATGAACCGGCCACCACGAGCCGGATACCCCGATATTTCAAGGCGGTGGCGGCTTGCTCGCGGGAGCTGCCGGTCCCGAAATTAAAACCGCCAATCAGAATATCGCCTTCTTTGACAATTTTTCCAAATTGGGGATCATAATTTTCCATAACGACCGCGGCTTGCTGTTGCGGAGTGTAATCGTCGATATAGGTGTACTTGCCGGGATAAATACCGTCGGTATTAAGGTTATCCTGATGACAGAAAATTATTTGGCCTTCAATCACAGGAGGAAATCCCTCGGTAATTTTCACTTCTCCCCCCGGAGCGAGCGACTGGCTGTTGATTTTCATTTCTCCATGTGGATGGGTATTATCAAATGTGCCGGGAGAATCGATTTTGCCGGTAATGGCCGATGCCGCCACTATCGCCGGAGAGGCCAAATAGGCTTGCGCGGTGGGGGAACCCATTCTTCCCTTGAAATTCCGATTGGTAGCGGAGATGCCGATTTCACCGTCCTGCAGGAGTCCTTTGCCCAACCCGATACAGGGGCCGCATCCCGGGGGAAGCGGGAGCGCTCCGGCATCGAGGAGCGTTTTCCAATCGCCCCGTCGCTCGCTTTCGGTCTGCACTTCGCTGGAAGCGGCGGAGATATAAAATTCCACTCCAGGAGCCACTCTCTTTCCTTTGACGACCGCGGCCGCTTCGGCAAGATCATCGACCCGGCTATTCACACATGAAACTAAATAGGCTTTATTTATCCTTATATTTTTGTCGCGAATCTGTGTGATGGGAGTAATCACTTTGACCGTATTGGGCCCGGAGACATGTGGCTGTATGCTTGATAAATCGAGAGTCAATTCTCTGGCATAGTAAGCTTCCGTATCGGCCCTTGGATTTTCGGCGCGAAGCAAATCGATTCGAGCTTTATTCAATCTTGGGTGCAGGCCCTTGCTGTCCGCATCGGATGGGACTCCGGCCGGGCCGCGCCGGGTAATGAAAGCGGCCCTCTTTTCGAGCCAATCGATAGTAGTATCGTCAACCGGGAACAGACCGACCAGGGCTCCCCATTCCGTGCTCATATTGGCGACTGTCAAACGCTGGTCGATATTCAATGATTTGATTCCGTCGCCACTGAATTCCAGAGCATGATTGAGAACTTCATCCTTATTGAATAATCCGCAGAGGGTGATAATCAAATCTTTGCCGGTTACGCCCGGTTTCAATTTTCCGCGCAGTTCGACCTTTGCCACGGGAGGAACCTGCCACCAGGTGCGGCCGGTGGCCCAGATGGCGGCGGCATCGGTGCGCACGATCGGCGTCCCCAAGCACCCTAATCCGCCGTACATATTGGAATGGCTGTCCGACGCGACAACCATCGTGCCGGGCCAGGCATATCCCTCTTCGCACATAATCTGGTGCCCAATCCCCCGGCCGGCCGGATAAAAATCAATGCCATGTTCGGCGGCGAATGATGCTATCTTGGCATATTTCTTTTTATTTTCGTCGCCCGTATCCTGCACGTTATGATCCAGGGCAAAGACCGGCTGGCGGGGATGGGCGATTTTGGACGCCCCGATCGATTTGAATTTCGGTATGACGGCGCCGGTGTTGTCATGCGTCATGACATAAGCCGGGCGGATAGAGAGGTAATCTCCGGCGTGGACAGTATGGCCATCCAATTCGACCGCATATTTCTGGGCGATCTTTTCAATCAGGTTTTGGGCTGGCATATTTAAACCTCGCGAATTTCAATATATTTAAAAAGGAAGATAATCTGAGAGGAGGGGGGAAGTAAAGAAGGAATATAGGCAAGAGATATTATTTACTGACAGC
>CALMKK010000244.1 GCA_937867135.1 uncultured candidate division Zixibacteria bacterium | reverse complement strand
TGGGGTTTTTCCGGACTATGGTTGATCGGCCTTTGGGAACGATCCCCGGCCTCGCGAAAAATAAAGCAGGCCATGGGCAATCCTGAAGCGGCCTCCTCTGCCTATTCGCTCTATGATTATGTCATTGCTCATGACCTCGGCGGCGAAGAAGCCTTTCAGCAATTGAAACAGCGCGCTTCCCGGCGCGGTATCCGTCTCGCCAGCGATATGGTTCCCAATCACATGGGTATTTATTCCAAATGGACCATTGAACATCCCCAATGGTTCCTCCAATCCGATCACCCTCCCTTTCCCGTTTACCAATTTAACGGCATGGACCTTTCCGATGATTCCCGTGTCTGTCTTCAGATTGAGGACGGTTACTGGCAGCAACGGGATGCGGCGGTCGTTTTCAAACGGATTGATAAATGGACCGGCGATACCGGGTATATTTATCATGGCAACGATGGCACCAGCATGCCCTGGAACGATACCGCCCAGTTGAATTTTCTTATGCCGGAAGTCCGCGAGGCGGTTATTCAAACAATCCTTCATGTGGCCCGTCAGTTTCCCATCATCCGTTTCGACGCCGCGATGACCCTGGCCAAACGTCATTATCAGAGACTCTGGTTCCCGCAACCCGGTGAAGGCGGCGCTATTCCTTCCCGGGCCGAACACGGTATAACCAGGGCCCAGTTTGACGCTCTAATGCCCAAAGAATTCTGGCGTGAGGTGGTCGACCGTTTGGCTCAGGAATTGCCCGAGACGCTTCTTTTGGCGGAGGCTTTTTGGCTAATGGAGGGATATTTCGTCCGAACTCTTGGGATGCACCGCGTTTACAACAGCGCCTTTATGAATATGCTTAAAATGGAAGACAACGCCAAATATCGTACAACCGTCAAAAATGTCCTCGAATTCAGCCCCGAAGTCATAAAACGATTCGTCAACTTTATGAATAATCCTGATGAACGGAGCGCCGTCGATCAATTCGGGCGCGGCGATAAGTACTTTGGCGTGTCCGTAATGATGGTCACCATGCCCGGTTTGCCGATGTTCGGTCACGGGCAGATCGAAGGTTTTTCGGAAAAATACGGTATGGAGTACCGTCGCTCTTATTGGGATGAAAAAGTTGATTGGGAAATGGTCCATCGCCACGAGGCCCAGATATTTCCCTTGATGCGCCGTCGGCACCTCTTCAGCGGCGCGGCCAATTTTGCCTTTTATGATTTTGTGACGCCCGATGGTTGGGTCGATGAAAATGTCTTTGCTTACTCCAACCGGGCCGGTGATGACCGCGCTATTATTTTATATAATAACGCTTTCAATACAACCCGCGGGCAAATTCATACTTCGACCGCCATTAATACCGGCGAAGGTGACCACACCGTGCTGGTGCGGCGAACCTTGTGCGAGGCTCTTGCCCTGAACATGGCCCATGACTGCTATTACATTTTCCGTGACTATCAATCCGGTCTTGAATTTGTTCGCTCGGCCCGGCAACTGATTGAACAGGGATTTTTTGCCGAATTGCACGCCTATCAATATCAGGCTTTTCTTGATTTTCGCGAAATTCACGATCATGATGGCTCCTGGTTTCGATTGGAACAAAAGTTGGGCGGCACCGGCGTCCCGGATATTACCGAGTCTCATCGGGAGTTATTACTGGAACCTATCCTGGAACCGTATCGCAGACTGATCAATCCTGAGATCCTGAAAAATCTATCGATTGAATATCGGAAAAAACGAGAAAATATATTTACGGCCGCAAGCAATTTCTATTCCGCCGTACGGCAATTATCGGGAATCGCCGTGTCCATCGACCCGTTGGTGGGGAACCTGATAAATGGTCTGGATCTCTTAAGTTCCGGCTATTGGGACAAACCGGAAAGGGCCATCCCCAAGCAGAAAGCTTCCATCACTGAAACGGCCAAAGAGATCGCTTCGGCTGATATTAACCCGGTTATTTTTGCCTGGCTGACCCTGAACAATCTCGGCGGATTCCGCACCGAAATAATCAAGACTCCTGCGCCGACATTAATCCGTTCATATATTGATCAATGGCTATTGCTGAAAGATATCAAAAGCGCTATTGGAGAATTATCTAAAGACGGCGATCTTGCCTATTGGGATTCACAACTGGTCTTAATTCTAATCTCCCATTCCGACTGGTTGGCATCTTTGGAGGATGAGAATCTGGGCGAAGCCTTCCGTCGGCTCTTAATTGATACATCGGTGCGGGAATATTTGCAGGTACACAGCCATAAAGAAACCTTGTGGCTGAATAAAGAGCGGTTGGAGCGACTGGCAAATTCCCTGGCTCTCACCGCCTGGTTGAATACTGCATTCGAAGAATCGTCGGACAAAATCGTGTTCGCAGATTTTAATCAATATGCGCAACGAATTATTGCGGCCGCCGATAAGGCTCAATACCAGGTTGACAAACTTATAGAAATTCTTGCGGAATAATATTCCCCAAATTTGTGCCGCTTCAGCATAATTCGATTGCATGCAAGCGCGGCCATAAAAGAGGCGGTCGCCCGACCGCCCTTAAACTCACATAAATAGAGGTTTTTGCCTGTCCGTTATTTCTTCTGTGCCTCAGGCTTTAATTCCTCGACATTTAATTCCTTAATTTCCCCTTCGTAATATTTTATATCACTGGGAAACTTCTTCATAAAGGCTCCGACTATTGACGCCCACGCCGACCCGCGATAGGTATTGTAATCTTTTATGGCCGTGACCCAATCATCCAGCGCCGTCTTTATTTCATTGACTGCGACTTCCATATTGCGCATGTTTTCTTGCGATGTCTGCACCGCCTGCAATTGCGGGTATGCTTCCACCTGAATCCTGAAAGCCATTGCCGTTCTGACCACTTCGGCGCCGGTTTTGGTCAAATCTTCGGTATTTTTTCCTTCGCTCACCGCTTTCTCATACGCGTCTGCGGCCGCCTTGTAACCGCTTCTGGCCTCGGCCACCGCCTTGAAGGTTTCCGACTCATGCGCCATATATTGGTCGGCAATATCCCAGACCCCTTTGATTTTTTCCGTGCAGGTATTTAGCGCCGCCGAATAATGCGACTTGGCCCCTTCAACCGTCTGGAAATTACTATTCAATTTGTTCCAGACCCCCACTGCCGAAGATCCAATAATCACTGCGGCCACAATTATGACCACCACGATAATTCCGAAACCCAATAAGAATTTTTTCATCCTGCAAAACCTCCCTCTTTAAAATATATTTCCTTATTTCTTGCCGTAAATTTCACGCAGAACCTTATCCGTTTCTTTAACCAGTTCCATCACCCCTCTGTCAAAATTGCCGAAGTTGAAATATTCAATTGTACTATCGATAATCGCCCCATAGTCGGTCGTCGCAAAACGGGGCAATCCGCGTCCCACCGAGACTGTTATTTTTTCCTTTGCATCGGGGCGGATTAACCAAACCAGGCCATTATTCCCCCCCTCAGTACTCATCCCTTTTTGACCCAGGCCGAGCCAGCGCCCGTAATGAGTGGCCCATTCAACCGGATGGTTGACACTGTCGATTAATATGACCACCACTTCGGCAATCCCGTCTTCCTTCAATTTTTGGCAAACGGCATCACCTTCAGAAATAATCTCCTGCGAGAGAATATTGGCTTTATCAATCACCCAGGAATTCTGCAGCGCCGGAAATGCCGGATCCCCTTCAGGTACACTCATATTTTGGTCATAACGACTGTCATTCTTTCCGCCGCAGGATAATCCGATCATCAGGACCAAAACTAATGATATGATAAAAGCACTTTTCATTTCTTCTCCGTAGCTTTGCATACCGGGCAAGAGTGTCTATCTTTCCGGCCGCAACCGGCTCCGCCTCCGCCTGCACAGGCACAAGCACAGGCGCAGGAAACACAGGCACAGGCACAGGAAAACCCTCCGCCGCCGAATCCTCCTCCCCCGCCTGTGGAACGGCCGCTACCGCCTGATCCTTTGCCGCCCCGTCCGCCAAAAATCCCGCCGTAAAATATATTGCCGCCCGAATATTTCCGCCTTTTGGAGGAAACAAGCGCTTTCAATACAATGAATAATATAAAAGCGAAAACTAACATGATAAGGGGGATATATCCGGCGCTTCCACCTTCGCTTTTCAACTTGGATTTATTTATCTCGGCCGGAAACAGCTTTTTGGGAAACGAAATAGATATTGAAAGCTTTTCTCCCCGCGAAAGATTTACTTTCATCCAGGTCATTACATTATCAGCAACGGCCGATGGCTTTGGTTTGGCCGTAACCGTGCTTATGTTGGCAAAGAATATGACCGAAATGCTTAGAGTGTCGATAATCGCCCTGTCATACCAGCCGGGCGTAAATTCCAGACCGTAATTCTCATTGTCCGCGTAGAATAATTTGTTTTGCTGAAGAACGAATGATACCTCAAAAATATCTCCCGCACGGTAATCTTTATCCAAATCAAGCCGCACTCCGGACCAGTTCCCTTGGCTGGCATCGGATGCGCTAACCGCGGCACCTCCGTACTTCTCGATTCTGTAATCCCCTCCGGCCGTTCCTACCGTTATCCACGGAATATGCCCTCCCGTGACCTTCCATTTTTGATAATATTCTATTTTAACGGCACCGGTGGATGATGGCGTCAATTTGACCCGATAATCCAATATCTCATAGGTCCCGGTATCGCCGGCGTAAATCGTACCGATACAAATCAAAATTGCGGCAATTATCATGGATGCCAATTTTATATTCTTCACGCCCCCTCCCCCGTACCTCTGTGCCCAAGGCGATCCGATTTATCCAGGGGACATCCCCCGCCGCACGATGCCACATATTCGCATATCCGGCACGCTTCCGGTTTCATAAGATGATCGCGAAGTTTGCGGCAGGTGGGATGGTGCCATATTGATTTCCAATCGTCGGTCAATATATTGCCGACCGTGTCGGGCCATGATTGACAGGGAAGCACCGTCCCATCGGGCTGAATGGTCATATTATGCGCCGCCGCCGAACAGGCCTTGATACCGAACCCGAGCTCTATTGGATTGATTCCCTTATTATAGCAGGTCGGGGAGTACCATTGGAAATTAATCCCCAGTTTATCCGTCTTCTCACAGGCCGGTATAAGAATCTTTATCAATTCTTCATCACTCAAACCACTTTCCTCATTGAGCCTAATCCCGCCGCCGCTGCATATCAGCGTATTGCAGGCCATATTTTTGACTCCGATATCATGGAGCCAGACCAGAGTATCTTCGAATGCATCCGCATTGATTTTTGTCAGGGTTGTATTGGTCACCACCTGTAAACCTATTTCCAGGGCCTTTTTTATCCCCATCACAGTTTTATCAAAAGATCCCGATGTTCCCGTCATCCGGTCATGAATGGCGCCGTCTTTTGATTCTATGGTCACTTGAGCATAATCGAGACTGGCATCTTTTAACGGCACCGCTAATTCCGACAACATTATTCCGTTGGTCACCAAACCTGTTACAAACTCATCCGCCCGGCTGATCAATTCCACGATATCCTTTCGCATCGTCGGCTCTCCTCCGGTGAAAACCACTTGCGGGATTCCCAGGCTCCAGAGAATCTCATAGATTCGGCTCCATTCATCGACGCCCAATTCCTTTTCGACCTTTTTCTCCCCCACATAACACTTCTGACAATCCAGATTGCATCGATATGTCACGGCCAGATCCATCCGCGCCGGGGCGCTCCATTCCCCATATTTAATTTCTTTGGCGGTAAGGCCGGCTTCAACGGGACAGGACCCCTTGGCAATTTCCATCAAGGTTCCAAATATCCGATTAAAGTCGGCGCTGATTATTTCCCGGGACAATCGTTTTTTCCCCGGCGTAAATTTACCGATATATTTGGCGCTTATTTTATCGATTACATAATTTAACACCGCCTCCGACTCATCCCCGTCTCCCTGCTGAAAGAGCCACATGGCATCAATTAAATAAGCCACAAAATCGGCCGCTGTATTATCCAGAATCAAGGGCGGCTGCTGACCGTCGATCCAGAGGAAATTGTCGCGAATCGGATCTTTAAGGCGCAAATGAAAGCGGTGACCGTTGATTGTCGCGTGCCGGACGCCGTCGCTGGTGAATCGAAGCCTTCTCCCCACAGTGTCTCTCCTTATCTATAACATCCCCATTACGGATATTATTCAATCTTACTTATAAATATAGAAAATTTAAATACCTCTACGCAAATCCCGATTAGCTGTTTCAAGCTGTCTGAGCCATCGCCATTCCGGCCAGCCGGCCCGTCGTCCAGGCACTTTGGAAATTAAAACCTCCCGTTATACCGTCAATATCGAGAATTTCCCCCGCCAAGAATAAGCCCCGAACATGCCTGCTTTGCATCGTTTTAAAATCAATCTCCTTCAGACTTATACCGCCGCAGGTTACAAACTCTTCTTTAAACACCCCTTTGCCGGTAATTGCGAACCTTCCCCCCGTCAATTCCGCGATTATGAAGGATTCCGCACCCTTGGTAATATTCGCCCATTTTTCTTCCTTCGGAATTCCGGCCAAATCAACCATTCGGCTCCAGTATCTCTTGGGAATCGGGAATATATTTTCACCGCGAATTTGCTTGCGCCCGTAATTCTGCCGATGAAACTGAAATGCACGATGCAGCTGTTCCTTGGTCTGATTCGGAACAAAATTTATTGATAATTTGGCCTGATAATC
>CALMKK010000243.1 GCA_937867135.1 uncultured candidate division Zixibacteria bacterium | reverse complement strand
ATGATAATGTATCTGTCTCCCATTCCTTTCAATGCCAGAAGAGTATATCCGCGGATAGACTGATCCGGATCATTCAACGATTGGACCAAATCCGCTTTAAGACCGGCAAATATCTCCGGCTTAAGAGGAATAATCCGGGCCAGGGCGCAGTGAACACCTCGCTCAAACGGCTCTTCTCGCATAAATGAGCCCAAAATCAGACCATATTCTTCAATAAGAGCAGGGACTTTCGCCAGGATTTCCCCGATTGCCTCCGGCGCATGCCATCCGACACTCCCTGATTCATCGTTCATTGACCAAAAAAGCCTCTGCAGTATGCGGCGAACCGAATCCATGTCGTTTTCGGCGCTTTGTGTGGCAACCGTTGCCAGTCCCTCAATTGCCCGCCAATAAACAGTCTCATCTCTGTCATACAGGTAGGTCATCAATATCCGCATAATGTTGCGATCGTTTTGCGCCCATTCGGCAAGGGCGGACATATTTCTCGTTTTAAGCAGAACTCTGACCTGTTCCTTTCGTTGTTGGGTATTCGCTTCCATATAAATCTTATCTGTTTTGGCTATAAACAAACTTTCATGAAAAAGTCAATAATTTCCTGTTAATTTCAGGGCCTTCGCAATTATGCTATTATTTGCGGCAAGCGGCTCCGAAGATTCCTTATTTTGTTATTCCCAATCGGGAATAATTTACAAAAAAGTAGAGACTTCCACACGTTTTAAGATATTTATTCACATGAAAATCGGCTCTATTAAACCGATCCTTGAATACCCGTGCCGAATTATTTAAAGAGATATGTCCGAAGTTCAAGAAGGGGTGATGCAATCAAATTTAAATTGACTTTTTTAGTTAATTTAAGAGTGAAAAATAGGCAAAATCACTTGATATTATCGGTAGGAAAATATATATTTGAGTGTTGAGATTATCATATATTTATAGGTTTATCATGACTGATAACATAGCATACAATTCAAGGTTCACGCAATTTTTCGAAAATACGACATTCCCTCCATCGCCGAAATCTCCGATGGCCGCGAAAAGTCGTAATACATATTTCAACATCTCCTGGAGGAGAGTATGAGCGTTCTCCAATTATTGATTTACCTCTCAATCGTGGTTTTGGCGATCGGGATCATCTATCGAGCCCTAAAAATTTCAAGAATGCCGGTACATCTGAGATGGGATCTATATCCCATTCCTCACGAAAAAGGTAAGGAGCATTACGGCGGGTCATATTTTGAGGAAATTAATTGGTGGACCAAACCGATGAAATTTTCCCTTGTATCGGAAGTTAAGGAAATGAGCAAGGAGATATTTCTGATACAATCATTGTACCGCAACAATCGGCCTTTATGGTTCTTTTCATTCCCCTTTCATGTCGGTCTCTATTTTCTGATAATGTACGCTTTCCTGCTTCTGCTGGGGGCCGTTCTTGAAATAGCCGGTATAACTATCGCGGCCGCTTCGGGAAATGTCATTCCGCAATTGATATATGTATTAACAATGGTCTTTTGCTTTCTGGGATCTGTATTGGGTGCTTTTGGCGCCATCGGTTTATTTTTTAGCCGATTGTTCAAAAAGGATTTGCGTACTTTCTCGACCCATTCCGATTACTTCAACCTGCTTCTTTTGACCGCATTATTCGTGAGTTGCTTCGCCGTCTGGCTGGCGGCCGATCGGTCGGGTGACGTTTTAAGATCTTTTATCGGGCAATTGATGCTATTTAAACCGGCTTCGCCGGTTCCATCGGCCGTGGCTCTTCAGCTGATATTAACGGCGATATTTTTCATTTATCTTCCGTTCACGCATATGACACATTTTGTCGGAAAATATTTTACATATCATAAAGTCCGATGGGAAGATCATCCCAACATAAGGGGGGGGAAAATTGAGAAGGCGGTTGTCGAGGCTCTGGGATACCGGCTCAATTGGTCTGCTCCTCATATCAAAGCTGGTTCCACCTGGGCCGAAGCCGCCACTGATCTTGATTCCCTGAAGAAGGGAGAGAAAAAATAAATGACAAAAAAGAATATTACCCCCGGAGATATGGCCCGCCAGAATGGGCAACTTGCTGATCTGGATCAGTCGAAATTTTTGCCGTTGCCGCCTCCCTATGATAAACTGGAGTTGGAGCCGAAAATAAAACCGCTGACAGCCGAACAAAAGGAGCGTTACGAATGCTCCCTTGATGGCGTATCCGCGGTCATGATTCCCAAGCCGAAATCCGAAGAAGAAAAAAAAGTTTTGGTGGATAAATTCCTTTCCGGTCTTAAAAAGCTTTTTAATCGCGAGGACAACTGGACCTTTCTGCAAGCTCTGGTTCTTACAATGGAATATTGTGCCAAATGCCAGACCTGCTCCAATGCCTGCCCCATTTACCAGCAGACCGGCGGCATGGAAATATATCGACCCACTTATCGCTCGGAGATAATGCGTCGGCTTTATAAAAAATATGTTAAGCCTGGAGGCCGTTTCTTAAGCGCTCTTTCCGGCGACAATATCGATGTCAATTGGGAAATGATTGCCCGATTGATCGAATTGACCTACCGTTGCACCCTTTGCCGTCGTTGCGCCCAGACCTGTCCGATCGGCGCCGACAATGGCCTGGTCACTCATGAGCTTCGCAAATTATTCAGCCAGGAAATGGGAATTACGGTCAAGCAGCTTCATGAGGTGGGCTCCGTACAGCATATCCAGAAAGGATCTTCCACCGGCATGACTCCGGCCGGATTTACGGATAATGTGGAGTTTATGGAAGACGAAGTAAAGGAGCGGACCGGCATGGATTTCAAATGGCCGGTCGACAAGGCCGGTGCCGATGTTTTGCTGATTCATAACGCCGGTGAATTTCTTGCCTGGCCGGAAAATCCCGAGGCCTTTGCCATCATTCTTGAAGCCGCCGGGATTAGTTATACTCTGTCAAGCGATTTGATTGGATATGACGGCGTCAATTACGGTTTATGGTATGATGATGTTCAGCTGGCGCGGGTCGCTCTGAAACATATCGAGACAGCCAAAAAACTCGGCGTGAAAAAGATTGTTATCGGCGAATGCGGCCATTCCCATAAGGCCCTGACTGTGATCGCAGATCGCATTCTTACCGGGGATTATAATATTCCGCGCGAGAGCTCGTTTACGCTTCTCAATGAAATAGTTAAAAGCGGCCGTCTAAAACTTGATAAATCCCGGAATGAAGAATTTTATGTCACTTTGCATGATCCCTGCAATGTGGTGCGATTGATGGGCATCGTTGAGCCCCAGCGGGAGATCCTCCGGGCCGTTGCTCCGAGATTCAGGGAAATGGAACCTCACGGCGTGCATAATTATTGTTGCGGGGGCGGAAGCGGTTTCGCCATAATGCCCAACACCAATTTCCCGGACTGGCGGCATACCGTCGCGGGACGCGCCAAAATGAAACAGATACTCGATGTCTATCAGGATGTTATCGGACCGGAATATAAGAAATATGTCTGTGCGCCGTGTTCCAATTGCAAGGGTCAGATAAGGGAATTATTCAACGCTTATGGCGTATTTGAACGGTGCAATATACTGTACGGCGGCCTGGTCGAATTAATTGTCAATGCCATGACCGATATTAAAGAACCGTTTCTTACCTGGGAATGGCATTAGAATATACATCTTTCGGAGAATTTGGCTGTTAAAAACCGCCAGAAATGATTATATTCCAACTATGGAAAAAATGGGACATAGTTGAGAAACAGACCGAAAGATATGAAACAGACTACCGATGACCTCCGTTTTTTTAAAGTGATATTGAGCTCTATCGCCGACGGCGTTTTCACGGTGGATAGCCAGAGAGTCATAACTTCATTTAATCCGGCCGCCGAGCGAATAACCGGCATTTCGGCCTTAAAGGCGATCGGTCGAAAATGCTATGAAGTCTTTCATTCCGACATCTGCGAACACGGTTGCCTGCTGGAAAGAACGCTCTGTACCGGCGTGGAATCGATTGATCAACCCGTTAAAATAACGAATAATTCCGGAGAAACCATCCCGATCAGCATATCCACGGCGGTACTTCGAGATGATGACGGCCAGGTCCTGGGGGCGGTCGAAACATTTCGCGACCTCTCGGCTATAGAACACTTGCGCAAGGAACTTTGGAAAAACTACTCCTTTGAGGATATCATTTCCAAAAGCCCGATAATTCATAAGATATTTGCAATTTTGCCGGATGTGGCTGAAAGCGAAAGCACCGTTCTGATTCAAGGGCCGTCGGGTTCAGGCAAGGAATTGTTTGCCCGAGCCATTCATAATCTGAGCCCCAGAAAGAATAATAATTATGTCATTATTAATTGCGGCACCCTTCCGCCGCAGTTATTTGAATCGGAAATATTTGGCTATGTCAAAGGAGCTTTCACAGATGCCAAAAAAAATAAAGCAGGAAAATTGACCATGGCCGACAAGGGAACGGTCTTTTTCGACGAAATCGGTGAATTGCCCTTATCCACTCAGGTTAAACTTTTACGCTTGCTTCAACAGCGGGAATATGAACCCCTGGGAAGTACCCATACTGTTAAAGCCGATATTAGAGTTGTCGCCGCCACCAATAAAGATCTGCGCGAGCTGATTGCGCAGGGCAAATTTCGTGATGATTTGTACTTTAGACTCGCGGTGGTTAAATTCGACCTTCCCTCTTTGACCATGCGCCGCGAGGATATTCCTTATTTGGTCGATCATTTTATCAAAAGCTTCAATGCCCGTCGCGGCAAAAATATCGTCAGCGTCAGCCCAGAAGTGATGGATATTTTGATGAGACATGATTTCCCCGGTAATATCCGGGAATTGGAAAATTTAATCGAATATGCCTTTGTTATCTGCCGTGGGCAAATCATCTATCCCGAACATCTTCCAGCAGAGATAAGCGCAAGGGAAAAATCGTCTGCGGGCCGCAGCATTAATGCCGGTGATGGAAATCCCTTGACCAGGGTGATTGACGAGCGATCCAAAATTGAAGAGGCACTCCGACATAATAATGGCCATAAGGGCAAAGCCTCCAGAGAATTGGGTCTTGATCGAACCACCCTCTGGCGAAAAATAAAATTATATAAGATCGACCCCGGAAAACTACTATAAACTTCTTCCTTATATGTTGCATTCTTATCAAAATGCAACCACAATTCAACAAATACAACATTATTGTTGCAAACATCGCAACCTAAAATTCTAATCAATATAGCTAACCTATTATAATTTAACGCTTTATCGAGCAGTGCGACGATTGGCACGGTTATTTCTACTGTATTTGGTATGAAATTGAGTGTCGCTATACCAAAATATGGCGAGGAAATCGCCCCGTGCTTTGAATCTGCAAGCCGCTTCCTGATTGCGGGAGTAGATGGAAAACAAATCACCAGCCGGGCAATTTTTGAATGCACCGGATGTGAGGGTTTTGATCGGGTCCGACTCTTGAAACGGATGAATATTGATTGGCTGATTTGTGATGGGATCAAGAATTTCTACCTTGACCTGATTCGCTCCATGGGCATTGCCGTTATGAGTAATGTCACGACCGGGGTCGAAGAGGCGCTCAATCTTTGTTTACTGGAGAAACTGACTGAAGGAGAAAAAAAAAGGGATGTCTCCGCCGAACCTTTGAAGATTCCATATGAAGACATGATGTGTTGGACCAAGGACCTGTTTCGGAGCCACGGTTATAAGGTCAGCACGGCCGCCGATATCGCGCCGTTTCCGATCGACCTGATTGCTGAAATGCGCTGCCCTTTGTGCCATAAACCGGTTCGAGTCGCAATTTGCTGTGGAAGCCATACTTATCGAATTGACCAAGAATTGGTAATTTTTCGCCGTGTCGCCTCGACTGATTTTCATGCCAAAGTCTATATCTATCCCGCCAATCCTGCCACAATGCAACTCTGCCAGGAATACGGAATCGAGCTTATTGAACCGGGCGCGGAAATAGGGCTGACAGGCAAAAAGGGCAGAAATATCCCACTATTGCGGCAGCCGGTCACCGGACATGAACGGGCGTCGGGGATCGGAAAAAAGGTCCGTCGCCCGGTGAAAAGCCGCAAAAGAAAATGATGTAATTGACAAAATCGGAGATACAATGGATCGAAAAAAAGCAACAGACGAAGAACGGGCCAGAGCCTACGCCCCGACCAAAAAACCGGATGTGATAAATAAACAGAAATTGGATGTCCGTTATCACGTTGAAGATTATGATGTTTCCGATCGTCCGCGACGATTCCTTGAGGCCTTCGCTGTCATATTGAGACACTCCAATTACCGTTTCGCTCTTGAGCATTTCATAAGAATGAGCGCTAAATGCGCGCGATGTGCCGTGCAATGCCAGGTCTATCAGGCCTCAGGTGATTTTCGTGATATCCCCTGCTATCGGTCGGAGCTGCTCCTGAAAATATATCGCCAGCACTTCACCGTCGGCGGCATGCTTAAGGGCCGGTTGTTGGGAAAAGGATTTCTGACCGATGAAATGATTGAAGAAATGGCTGATTCCTTCTGGAATTGTACCGCCTGTCGGAGATGTACCATGGAGTGCCCGGCCGGAATCGACCACGCCTTGCTGACTCATCTGGGCCGGTACATTTTGAGCGAAATCGGTATCGCCCCGAGGGCCCTGGTTGTCAGTGTCCGGGAACAGCTGGAAGGTAAATCAGGAAATACTTCAGCCATCCCCATCCCCGCCCTGCTTGATACCCTGGAATTTCTCGAAGATGATATGCGCGAGGCCAAGGGCGTGGAGATTAAATTCCCGATCGATGTGGAAGGATGTGATTTTGTATTTTTCCCAGCCGTCAGCGATTTTTTGATGGAAGCCGATACCCTTATGGGAATCGCCGCGGTTTTTGCCGCGACTGGCGATTCCTGGACCACCGGTACCGGGTACTTCGATGGTATCAATTATGGCCTGTTCTACAGCGATCGAATGTTGGAGCGAATTGTCAAAAAACTCCACGCCGAAGCCGAGCGATTAAAAGGCAAAAACATATTGATTGGTGAATGCGGCCACGCCTCCCGTTCCGCCAAATATTTTGTGCCGACCTATTGCGGCGGCAAGGATGCTTTGCCGGTGATAAATATTATGGAATATACCTATCGGATATTGAACAAAGGGCGATTAAAATTGGATCAGAATATTATAACGGAAACCGTCGCGTATCATGATCCCTGCAATATCGCCCGACAGGGTTGGATTATTGATCAGCCGCGAGAAATATTGAAATCTTTCTGCAAAAATTATGTGGAAATGGAGCCGCACGGCGAGAATAATATTTGCTGTGGCGGCGGCGGCGGCACCGTTTCAATCGACGAAATTCGTCCTTATCGAACAACAGTGGCCGGAAAGGTAAAAGCCGAGCAGATCCGCGCCTCCGGCTGCAAATATCTGGTGGCGCCCTGCGCCAACTGCAAAAAACAATTGCGTGAATTGGTCGAAGATCAAAAAATCGATTGCGAGGTGGTCGGATTGCATGACCTGATTTATAAAGCGATCATTTTTGACAAAAAGTAGAAACCGTAAGAATAGCGAGGCATAAATTGCAGATATTATTGGAATTTGCTCAGGGACCATTGTTCCGGTTGGCCTTTGGCATCATGGCCATTGGTCTATTACGCATTTTCATTCTTGATATTTGGGGAGCGGTGGAAGCGTACCGCAGAGCCGGCGATAAAAACATCCCTTGGGCAAAAACGGTGAAAAAGAGCCTGGGTTGGCTATTTCCAATCAAAAGAGCATTTGGAAGTCGTCCTTTTTACAGTCTCATTTCCATTCTTTTTCATATCGGCCTTATTCTGGTCCCCATTTTCCTCTTTGCGCATGTGAATCTGTGGGAGAAGGGAGCCGGATTGAGCTGGGTTACTCTTCCCAAAACCTGGGCCGATTACCTGACGCTAAGTACTGTGCTTTTTGGATTGGCCCTCTTCTTCGGAAGAGTCTCGGTTAAAGCGGCCTCATATATAAGCCGGAAGCAGGATTATTTCTGGCCGTTAATTCTCATAATTCCATTTGTTACCGGATATCTCTGCGCTAATGTTGGAATTAGTTCATCCGGATATCAGTTCTTTATGCTGGCTCATGTCCTATCCGCCGAAATTATTTTTGTTCTGATACCATTCACCAAGATCGCCCACTGCGTGATTATGCCGCTCTCTCAATTTGTGGTGGCCCTGGCCTGGAAATTTCCGCCCGACACCGATGAACCTATCAGTATCTCTTTGGATAAGAAGGGAATTCCGATATGAAAGCAATTTTGACCGATGTGACCAAATGTATTGGATGCCTGGAGTGCGTTTCGGCCTGCAAGTCGGCCAATAAACTTCCTATGGATATCCCCCGGCTATGGCAGAAAAACGACGGATTATCGGCCTATAACTGGACCTCGATACTGGCGAGACCCCTTGAAGCGCTGTCCGATCATAAATTTCGATATATCCGAAAGCAATGCCGCCACTGCCTTGAACCGGCTTGCGCCTCGGCCTGTCCGGTCGGGGCCCTCCATCAGACCCCGGACGGCGCCGTTGTCTATGACAGTCAGAAATGTATTGGCTGTCGCTATTGTATGATGGCCTGTCCTTACGGTATCCCTCGGTATGATTGGGAAAGCCCGGTTCCATATATTAGGAAATGCATCCTCTGCCACGGACTCATACGGGAGGGAAAACAGCCGGCTTGTACCGAAGCGTGCCCCACCCAGGCGACCATTTTCGGAGAGCGGACCGATTTGCTGACCGAGGCTCATAATCGTATCCGCAACAATCCTGATAAATATATCAATAAAGTATATGGGGAACATGAAATTGGCGGCACTTCAGTTCTCTACATATCCGATATCGATTTGGATTTTATGGCGTACAAAACCCATTTGGGGACAAAACCGCTTCCGCAGACTACCTCAACCGCTATGAAATCCGTGCCGGTGACATTTGTCGGAATTGGGGCGTTTATGTACGGCATTCACTGGATCATAAAAAGAAGAAACGACCTGAAAGAACAATCAAAATCGAATGAGGAATAGAGCATGAACAGGGTGCGGGCTGTCAAGATGATTCTCTGGATGATAACCGGTTTTGCCGCCGCTGTCGGCATCACCCGCTTTATCTACGGTCTGGGGGCAACTACCAATTTGAGCGATTCTACCCCCTGGGGATTATGGATCGGTTTTGATATTTTTTCAGGAGTGGCTCTGGCCGCGGGCGGATTTGTTATCACCGCCATTGTTTACATTATGAAAAGGGAGGAATTTCGTCCCATTGTCAAGCCGGCCGTGTTGACCGCATTTTTGGGCTATGTTGCTGTCATAATCAGTCTGCTTTTTGATCTCGGCCTGCCGTGGAACATCTGGCATATGCTGGTCTTCTGGAACCCCCATTCGCCATTGTTCGAAGTCGGCTGGTGTGTTATGCTGTATACCACCGTCCTCCTTCTGGAATTCAGCCCGGTGCCGCTTGAGAACTATTCCCGCTACGCCAAAATTCGCAATTTCCTGATGCGTTTCCGCTTTCCGCTGGTGTTGCTCGGCATCATGCTTTCGACTCTGCACCAGTCTTCATTGGGTTCTCTGATATTAATAATGCCTTATAAATCATTTCCACTTTGGTATTCCGGGATTTTGCCCATACAATTCTTCATATCGGCCGTGGCCCTGGGTTTGATGATGGTCACTCTGGAAAGCCTCTTTTCTGGTTTTCTTTATAAAAGACATGCCGAAACGGTGCTCTTGTCGAAATTGGCCAATGCCGCCGTCTGGGTTCTCACTCTCTACTTCATCGTCAAAATGACTGATATCGCCGTCTCGGGAAAATTGCCTTTGATATTTAATGGAAGTTGGGAGAGTTTCTTGTTTATAACGGAAATTTTCGTCAGCATTCTGATCCCCATAGGAATTTTTTCCGTGGCCCGATTCCGAATGAGTATTCGAGGCTTGTGGTTTGGATCGATATGCGTCGTTGTTGGGATGGTTCTAAATAGAATCAATGTCAGCGGTTTGAGCATGCTTCGGGGCGGCGGCGATAGTTATTTCCCGTCGTGGATGGAAATATCGATCAGTGCCGGCGTTGTTTCCGCCGCGATTCTCGTGTTTCTATTCGCTATTGAGAAATTTCATGTCTGGGAAAAGCCGCCGCGCTATCCCGAATCGGAACCTTCAAGCCGGCCGCAATTCGATATCCCTTCGCAGGTTTGGCTGGGGAACCCTCTGGAATCCGGAAGAACCAGATATTCGCTGGCTTTCCTCATGAGTTTCGCCCTGGCCTTTGCGCTTATTCCCGGCGTCGACATTCACAGCAAAGGCGCGGAAATAGTTACCGCCGAACCCGCGCGAGGGGGAGATTCCCTATTTATCGATGGCAACCGAGACCTTTATGGGGTCTCTTTCAATCATCAGAAACATATCTCGGAGAATGGGCAGAAGGAGTCCTGTGTGATCTGTCATCATATGAATCGCCCCATGGAAAAAGAAAGTCCTTGTTATCGCTGTCATAAATTAATGTATCAACCGGCCGATGCCTTCGAACATGAATGGCACTACAATTCGAAGGGCGGCAATATTCGCTGCTATCAATGCCATACGCCCGGTCTTGAGAAAACCGCCTTATCGGCCAAAAAATGCGATCAATGTCATAATGGTTTATTTCCAACCGGATCCAGAATCATCGCCAAACAATATATGGCGCCATCCTATGTAGATGCCATGCACGGCCTGTGTGTGAATTGCCATCGGCAGAAGGCTCTTACGGACGATAGCAAAAAGGATTTGGCCCGATGCGGTAAATGCCACGAATCAGTTCCTCCCGACTATATGAAGCCGGATGCTCCCGGAATGAATAAGCGCCCGTACTTCAACCGCGTTCTGATGCCGGGGGAAGAAAAAGTGCTGAAGGTTGTCGATTAATATGGTTAAAAGAAAATCGGTTCCATCTGAGCTGAAAGGAGTGCTCAACAGCAAATTGCTGGAAATCATTCCTTTTAATATCGCCGTCATAGATAGGGATTATCATATTGTTACCGCCAATTCTCGCTTTGAAAGCGCCTTTGGCCGATGGAAAGGGAAAAAGTGTTACGAAGCTTACAAAGGTCGTTCCGAACCGTGTCGAACCTGCCGGGCGCTGAAGTCGTTTGATGACGGCAAAGAAAGAATTATGGATGAAGTTGGCCTTGATCGGGTGGGTCGAAGAGCACATTACCTTTGTCATATCGCTCCCATACCCCGACCGGACGGAAAGATCTCTCACCTTCTGGGATTATCGCATGATATTACGGATAGCAAGGATCTGGAGAGGGAATTCAATATTTTCTTTGAGCGCGTCCCTTGCTACATCACTATTATTGACCGGGACTACAAGGTTATCAAAGCGAACCATCTGTTCATGGAGACTTTCGGCAATCCCATTGGGCAATATTGCTATAAGATTTACAAAAGACGTTCGACCCGATGTCCCAATTGCCCCGCGGCCAAAGCCTTTACGGATGGAATGACTCATTCGGCGGAACAGGTCGGTATTACCAAAACCGGTCGCAACGCCAATTACGTGGTAACCACCTCGCCCTTGAGTCGAGACGAAGAAGATATTCAGCATGTAATTGAAATTTCCACCGATATCACGGAAATGAAGAATCTGGAAAGGGAAATGCTTGATGCCGAACGGCTGGCCGCGGTGGGACAAACTGTGGCCGGCTTGGCCCATAGTATAAAAAATATATTGATGGGTCTGGAAGGCGGCAAATATATTGTCAGTGTCGGCATGAAAAAGAACGATAAGGAGATGATTTCTCAAGGATGGGAAATGCTGGAAAGGAATTTTGATAAAACGACTTCTTTGGTAAAAGACTTTTTGAATTTCGCCAAGGGTCAATTGCCGGAAGTGCAGATGATTGATCCCAATTCCTTGGTTCGGGAAATTGTGGACCTTTACAAGGGTGTCGCCGCTCAGGCGGGCATCGAATTGAGAGCGGAGCTAAGGGGCGAGCTGAAGAAGGCGCCGCTCGATCCCAAAGGTATTCACACCTGTTTGACCAACCTGGTCTCCAACGCCATTGATGCCTGCCAGATGAGTGATCACAAGGATCGCATGGTCCTCATTAAAACGCTGGAGGAAAAAGGAAAACTCATTTTCGAAGTGGATGATAACGGCCGCGGTATGGATTGCGATATCAAAAGGAAAATTTTTACGACTTTCTTCACTACCAAAGGGGGAGGCGGCACCGGTTTGGGACTTCTGACCACCAGGAAAATTGTTCAGGAACATGGCGGGATGATAGCGGTACAGTCGCGAAGCGGAAAAGGAGCCCGATTCCGTATCGAGTTGCCGCGAAAGCGGCTTATGGCGTTATTGGATAAAGATAAAATGACCGTCGTGGAAAATAAACAGGCCTTGGAAAAGGAAATCTTATGACTAATAAGCTGAATCGAACCGTTCTTTTGGTCGATGATGAGGCCGATGTGCGCACCTTTTTGTCCGTCGCGTTGCTTGAAGCCGGTTTTGACGTTGAAATCGCCTCCGACGGAAATGAGGCGTTGAATCAGATTAAAAAGCACCGGCCGGATTTGATTTCACTCGACCTCGTGATGCCGGGAAAATCCGGCGTTATGTTTCATCGGGAATTAATGAAAAACAAAGACTGGGCCAAAATTCCAGTCTTGATAGTTACCGGCCATGCGCGCGATGATATCGGCCGGGCCGATTTGAAAGAACTGACCATGTCCGGACGGGGAATTTATCTTGAGAAACCGGTCAAGCCGGACAATTATATTGCGGCCATCAAAAAAATCCTGGGGTTGGATATTTCCGACCGGGAACGGGAGACGGCCGAAATGGTCGAAATACAGAATGAATTGAAAAATCTGATCGATAGGGCCGACCCGGAAACACTGAAGCGAATTGGCCGAATATTGCATGACCATAAGACAGAGTAAATTGAATTAATGACCATTATAGAAAGGACGATAAATTATGGCAAAGAAAATTCTCATAATCGACGATGAAAATGATATTCTGACCTTTCTCGATACGCTATTGAAAGAGCACGGATTTGAAACAAAGGTGGCTTCGGATGGAGAAAAAGGTTGGAGCCATCTAAAGTCATTTCATCCGGACCTGATTACCCTGGATATCATCATGCCCCTGGAGACGGGCCAGAAATTTTACCGCCGACTTATTAAAGATCCCGAGACCAAACATATTCCCGTGATTATACTCAGCGGGGTCACTAGATATAAAGAACTCTTCGGCCGCGATCATGTGACGATGCCCAAACCTCTGGCCTTTGTTGAGAAGCCGATTGTTCCTGAGGAGCTGGTAGCTTTGATAAATGATGCTCTTCTCTCGAAGAAATGAATTTCGCTTTGATTCCTTTGGGATACTTAGGCAGTTTATCCTTCAGGAAATCATTCGGCGGCTTTGCATATTCCGGTTTTTGATTTCAAATAAGGGGATATAAGCTCCTTCCGGGTCGGTCCGGATGCATTGATGCATGAGGGGGCCGAATTTCATGCCCCGGAATACCGGACTTCATGGCCCGGTTCCGCTTATATTCCATTTGCAGATTAATCACATGACCTTAACCGGCATCCCCATCAGTGGCCAGACCAGCCATACAAATAAACCCAGAACGATCATCAGCACGACGCTGGTTGGAATCCCCGCTTTGAAAAACTCCCCGGAGCTGAACTGCTTACTCTCATAGGCGATAGCATTCGGAGCGGCACCAATCAGCAAAACGAATGGCATTCCCGCCGCGGCCAGCGAGGAATATAAAATAACCTCAGGCGCCACACCAAGATATGGCGCAATAACCAGGGCAACCGGAAGCGAGATTGCGATGGCGGCTACATTCATTATGAAGTTGGTCATTATCAAAACGAAAAAAGCAACACCTAGAACAAATACCAGCCAGGGTGCATTCTGAAACAGCAAAAGCCAGTTGATCGCCAGCCAGTTGGCCGCACCGGTTTGCCAGAGACAGAAACCGATGCTCATTGCTCCGCCAAAGAGCAAAGCAATATTCCAGGGAATATCCTCAAGGTCCTTAATATTTAGAATTTTCAGGATAAAGAACAAGAGCGTGCCGCCGAGAATTATGGCGCTTTTATCAAGAGGTTTAAGGATCGGAATAAATGACCGGATACTTAAAAGCAAAATAGCCGTCAGAACTATGATAAGTGATACAATTTCATTGCGAGTCATCGGCCCAAGCTTCGAACAGAGCGACATCGCGCGTTCTTTGAGCCCCGGAATGGTACTCTTTTCCGGCTTGAAAAAAGCCATCATCATCAACCAAATCAGAATGACCATAATCCAGCCGACCGGAAGCATATAGTAGGTCAGCTCAAAAAAAGAGATTTCACGCCCGGCCATATCTTTGAAAAAACCCAGAGCCACCGCCGCACGCGCCGAACCGAGCAGAGTGACCACGCTTCCCGCGCCCGCGCTAAAAGCCATCCCTATAAAGAGCCCCTTGCCGAATTTACTCGGTTTCTGTTCTTCGTCGTAAAGGGAATAAATGACCATCAACAGAGGGAAAATTGTCGCCGCGACGGCCGTATGCGCCATCAAAAGCGTGAGCATCGCCGTCATGGCGAAACAACCCAAATAAATCCTGCTCGTCTTCTCTCCGACAAGCAAAAGCATTTTATATGCCATTCTCTTGGTCAGACCTGTTTTTGAAAATACCATCCCGATG
>CALMKK010000242.1 GCA_937867135.1 uncultured candidate division Zixibacteria bacterium | reverse complement strand
CGCAGGGCAAACCGATTGCCCGCCTGCTCTCCATCCAGGCGCACCTGGCGGAGATGGCCTCCCGCATCGAGGCGGCCCGCTGGCTGGTCTACCGGACGGCCTTCCTCCGCGACCGGGGACAGAGCATCCAGTACGAATCTTCCCTGGCCAAGCTCTTCGCCTCCCAGATGGCGGTGGAGGTAACGCGCCTGGCGATGCAGGTGCACGGCGCTTACGGCACGATGAAGAGCCTGCCGGTGGAGCGGCTCTACCGCGATGCCAAGATGACCGAAATCTATGTCGGCATCTCCGAGGTGCACCGGAGTATTATTGCCAATCATTTAATTTAGATTTGTACAACCTATCCCCTGCCCCT
This sequence comes from uncultured candidate division Zixibacteria bacterium, assembly GCA_937867135.1. Classification (GTDB taxonomy): domain Bacteria; phylum Zixibacteria; class MSB-5A5; order GN15; family PGXB01; genus UNRQ01. The sequence continues at coordinate 5,562 of CALMKK010000242.1, read as the reverse complement.
TCCCTTGAGAAGGGAAGGGGGAATAAAATAGAGGGGCTGACATGCCATTACGAGTTAAAATTGGCGATATTATTGTCTATATGTATAATACTGCCCCGTGCCCCATTCTCACAATCTATGTGAGAGCCGACTGATTTAGCTTAATAAATGAATTACCGCGATGCAATGAAGTGGGGCAATAGATACTGAGATAATCTGCCATTTCTATATTTTCCCAATTATGTATTTTCTAACAAATTTCTAACAACGAACTTCACTGAAATGCCTTGTACTTAACTGAACTTCAACGAACTTCACTCAACTTAACAGTCTAATAGCCAATAAATTACGCCTATTTTACAGCGGGGCAAGAAGTTAACCAAGATGGCCAGTTGCGAATCCCAGCCTCTCCGCTAATAATGAATGACCCATCATTATATCAAATTAATCGATAAAATCTTTTCTTTCGCAAAATTCGCTGACGGCATTTGTCAGTCACTGACTCATTTTTTACAAAACAAATTAAATATTAACGGGCGAGAGGAGTTTATGGCAACCAATAATTGGGAACTTTTTACGGAGAAAGTCGGCACCGGTGCAAGAATATATTTCTTTGATGTGAAAGAGGACAACCGGGGCCATCGGTACCTTGTAATAAATGAAACGAAGAAAATCGGGGATAAATGGGAGCGATCACGCGTGATAGTCGATGAGAGCAATATTTTCTCATTCAACGAACACCTCAAAAAGGCAATTCAATTTTTGATGGACTTGACGGTTTCGCAATCAGAGAAAATGTCAAATTGACGTATTTGACAATTTCTTGGCAAATCGCCGAATATGAATTTGGAGGGACGCACACAAGCGGCCGCCTTTGGGTATTAAGAGAGGCGAACATAGTATGGCTTTTTGCTTTACATTCGATTCTAAAACAATATCTTAAGCATCATGAAAAAAATCCCTTTTTACAAATACCATTGTCTTGGCAATGATTTTATAATAATTAATCAGCTGAGGAATAAAATATCTATTCCTAAACCCGGCAAATTAGCTTTGGAAATCTGCTCCCGCAATTCAGGGGTGGGAGCCGATGGCATTCTCATTCTGTCCCGTTCCAAAAAAGCCGACTGCCGGATGGAAATTTATAATTCCGACAGCAGCTGGGCGGAAAAATCCGGGAATGGACTTCGTATCGCCGCGGCTTTTTTTTATTCTCAATTCTCGCGGAAACGGGAAATTTCGCTTGAGACTGCGACCGATATCGCTCGCACCGAAATTATCCGGGCCGGCAAAATCGATTTCAGTATCAAGGTTTCATTGGGCCGACCCAAATTCGAGGCCGCGATTGTGCCGATAAAATCAAAATTCAAATATCATATCAACCGTCCGGCTAAGATTTGTGGAAAAAGTCTGGATATCACGGCGCTTTCAGTCGGTAATCCGCATGCGGTGTTATTTGTCGATAATTTCGAATTTGACTGGAAAAGACAGGGTCGCGAAATAGAAACCGCTCCAATTTTCCCAAATCGCACTAATGTGGAATATGTTAAAATTGTCAATCGCACCAAGCTGATTCTCAATGATTGGGAACGAGGAGCCGGCGCAACCGGCTCCTCGGGCACCGGCGCCGCTGCCGCCGTGGCGGCCGGAGCCATCAATGGCCTTATAGAGCGAAGAGCCGAAGTGAAATTTCCCACCGGATCCCTGCTCATTAATTGGACGGTGGAAGATGATCAAATATATTTGACTGGACCGGTTCGATTTATATGCCGGGGCGTCTTTTTCTTCGATATTAAATAGGCGATGGTCTCATCGGGCATGGCGGCGGCCGGGGAAAAAATAAAAAATTCATCACAAAAATCCATTTACCGAAGAATATCGCGGGCATTTATCGATTATTGGTGGCATATCCGGCTCTTCAGCCCGAATGTTCGCCTCTTTCTTCTGGGAACATTTCTGGTTGCTCTGACAACCGCCGGCGGCCAGCTTCTCTTCAATCTTTATCTAAAAGAGCGTGGGGCGGATGAGTCATTCATCGGGACCTTTCTCTCGGCCGGAGCCCTGGGCACAAGCATCGTGGCAATTCCGGCCGCCTTTGTTCTGCGCCGCATAAAATTGAAAATGGTTCTGCTTTTTTCCACCGCCGCTTATACCCTAACCGTGCTTTTTATCTCGCGCTTGTCGGTCGGCGATATGTTGATATTGATATCCTTGATATCAGGAATGGCTTTGACTTTCAATCGGATCGCCGCCGCACCATTCTTTATGCGGAATTCCACGCCCAAAGAACGGACCTATATCTTCTCATTTAATTTTGGAGTAACCCTTGTGGCCGGAATGATTGGTTCATTGGCATCAGGGTGGATGGTGAAGGCCTTATCCAAAGTCACGCCGCATATGACCGACGCCTATCAATGGACACTTTTAATGGCTGTATTTCTTGGGCTCTTGGCTCTAATTCCGTATTCAATGTTAAAAGCCGCCGTTCCCGGGCGAGAAGAGCGCCAGGCCGATTTTTCCTGGGCGCTGGTCAGACGGCAATTTCGGCTATATCTTAAAATCCTTATTCCGCAATTTGTGGTAGGAATTGGAGCCGGTCTAATTATTCCATTTCTAAATCTATATTTTAGGGATCGCTTTGGACAGCCCCCTGATAAAATCGGCCTTTTCTTCTTTGCCGTAAACGCAACTATGCTCATCGGGATACTGGCCGGTCCCCTTATGGCTCGCAAACTGGGTATGGTCAAAACGATTGTTTTGACGGAACTTTTGTCTATTCCTTTTATGATTATCCTGGCCTTTACGTATTCTTTGCCGCTGGCTTTTGTTGCCTTTTTGGCTAGAGGAGCGCTAATGAATATGGCCCAACCCATTGGCTCCAATTTGAGTATGGAATTGGTCGGCAAGTCCGAACACGCTCTGATAAATGCCTTACTGACCCTGGCCTGGACAGGCTCTTGGATGATTTCCACGGCCGTCGGGGGCCGATTAATCGATAAGTATGGATATACTTTGCCTTTGCTAATAGCTGTTGGTCTCTATATAATTTCTGCTATATTATACTATTCGTTTTTTAAAAGATCGGAAAGGAATACCGGTCGCGGATTTATGGTGGAGATAAGTTAAGATGCCCAAAGATAATTTTAAACTAACAAGAGATGATATCGCCCGTCAGATTCATTTTTCGATCAGGGAGCTTTATCCCAAACAGATATTGGACGGCAATATTATTCATAAAATGATAATTGAATCCGGGGCGGAGGGAACCGGCTTGATATTCCCGGCCGGCAGCTTCGCTGAGGTGAATGGATTTGAACCGAAAAAATTTATCAGCGATTTGTTTCGAACGCTTAATCTCGAAATGGAAAAAAATCTGCATGATAAATTTCTTTTCGAAATTTTGGTAGATGACGATTCCATTTATTTTAAATTAACGGATCCGAATTCCTGAGAATGAAGGATACTTTAAGACAGACCGCGGCCGATATCACGGCCGAAGCATTTGGCTTATTGATGGCGGATTTAAAGACAGATCGGCCGGAATTATATATATTCCACCCGGAGCAGCTGTATGATAAACTGGAAATCCCCAAAGATCCAAAAATGGGGAATTATGCTCTTCCGCTTTTTGATTTGGCTAAAATTTTGAAGCAAAATCCGATCGCATTGAACAAACAACTGGCCGAGCGGCAGAATTTAATCATTGGGGCTCATGACAATTATGCTCATCTTAAATTTGAAGCCGTAGGGGGATTTAATAATACTCGCATCCGGATTGAAACCCTGGCTCAATTTACCCTGAGGCAAATCGGCAACAATGCCCGCGAATATGGCTCATCCGATTTGGGCAAAGGTAAATCGATTGTCATTGATTTCTCCTCTCCCAACATTGCCAAGCCGTTCGGTGTAGGGCACCTTCGCTCGACGGCGATCGGCAATTCTCTATATCGTATACATAAAAAATTAGGATATACCGTTATCGGCATTAATCATCTTGGCGATTGGGGAACCCAATTCGGGAAAATGATTGTGGCCTATCGCAAGTGGGGCGACGAACGTCTATTAATGGCTGACCCGGTTCGTAATTTATATGATTTGTATGTAAGATTCCATAAGGAAGAGAAAGAAAATCAGACGCTAACCGATGAAGGGCGCGAAGCTTTTAAAGCCCTTGAAGATGGCGATGACGCGGCCGTCGCCTTATGGCAAAAATTCAAGGACTACTCGCTGGCCTATTTTCAAAAGGTCTATGACAGACTGGGCGTTCATTTCGACTATAATACCGGGGAATCTTTTTACAACGACAAAATGAATGCGGTTATCGACCGTCTGCAAAAGGCCGGCCTGACCGAAATATCGGAGGGAGCTCTTATCGTTCCTCTGGCGGAATTCGGTTTGCCGGCGTGTCTTCTCCGGCGTGCCGACGGCGCCACGCTTTATGCCACCCGCGACCTGGCCGGCATCCTTTATCGCGCCGAATCATACCATTTTGAGAAGGCCCTGTATGTTGTCAATACGGGCCAGCGGGATCATTTTAAGCAGGTTTTCAAGGTTATTGAGCTTTTGGAGAAGGCCGAAATGGTCCCCTTGGAAAAAGCAATTGCCCCGCGATTGGTTCATGTGGAATTCGGCTGGATTAAATTTGCCGATGCCGTGATGTCTACGCGCGTGGGAAATATAATATTCCTCGAAGAAGTCCTTGATAAGGCTGTTTCTCTGGCTAAAGCCAAGATTTTAGAGAAAAATCCCGATCTGAAAGAAATCGATAAAATCGCCGACCAAATCGGAATTGGCGCCGTGATATTCGCCGACCTTTCGACACGAAAAGAAAAGGATGTCAATTTCGATTGGGATAAAGTGCTGAATTTTGAGGGTGAAACAGGGCCCTATTTGCAATATACGCACGCCCGTCTCTCTTCGCTATTGAGGCATTACGCGAAGGAAAAGCCTACGGAAATTAATTACACGCTTCTGGCCCATGCGGAAGAAGAGCGCGTTATCGAACTTCTCTACAAATTCCCGCTGGTGGTCGAAGAGGGGGCTGATAGTTGCGAACCATATATTATTGTTTCTTATCTTCTGGAATTGGCTTCGGCTTTTAATAAAGTTTATCAGCGCAAGGATAATCAAGGCAGAATCGATAAAATTATATCTGATAATTTCGAGTTAACCGAGGCCAGAATGGCGCTTGTTCGGGCCGTTCGCACCGTTATGAATGAAGGATTGTACCTTCTCGGCCTGGAAGCCCCGAATGAAATGTAGTGAAAGGGAGCATGGATAAAACGATAACGACCATAAAGCACTTGCCCGATACCATTGAACTTGGCAATGATTATTATTTAACCCAGGGCGCCGTGGCGCTGTCTTTGTTCGCTGAGGGGGAGACGGTCATTTCCCACAATAACGATAGCATCGATACCGATACCACTATTGATTTTTTGAAGGAATTTGGACTGCGGTGTGAAAAAAGCGAATCCGGGATAAAAATATCCGGCCCGGACAGCTTCGGCATGTCCGAAAAAAGGGAATTTGGTTTTGATGGCGGGGCTTACCCGCTGGGATTAATCTTGGCAGTTTTGGCCG
>CALMKK010000241.1 GCA_937867135.1 uncultured candidate division Zixibacteria bacterium | reverse complement strand
CGGCGATCGGGTGGTTTGCGTCATTACGGCCACCGCCGTCGATAAACCTCTTTCCAATGTGGTTATTAATGACCTCTTGCCGGCGGGGTTTGAAATCGAGAATCCCCGGTTGAAAACCAGTGCCCGTCTTTCCTGGATTCCCGCCAAAGGGGCCCTTATCGATTATCAGGATATACGTGACGATCGTCTATTGATATTTGCCAACTTGTATCCGGGAACATCCAGTAAATTCTATTATAGCCTGAGGGCCATTTGTGTCGGCGATTTCAAGGTGCCTCCCGTGGCGGCCGAATGCATGTATAATCCCCTAATTGGGAGCAGTGCCTCTTCGGGCGCAGTGAAAATCAGCCGATGAGGGAGTCCCGGTGAAGAATCTGCGGCATAAACGAAAACTGATGCGCCGGTCAATCATTGCTCTGACAGTATTAAGCGTCATCGGCATTCTTAATTGGGTAATCTTCCCGATTCCCGAGAGCAGATTGCACCGGCCCAGTTCATCTTTTGTATATAGCCGCGAAGGGCGGCTGCTTAATTGCTTCACCTCCTCCGACAGTTTCTGGCGCAAGCCGGTCAGTCTGGACGAAATCTCCCCCCTTCTGATCAACTGCGTAGTCGCATGCGAAGATAAATGGTTCTATTATCATCCGGGTTTTAATCCGGTTTCATTGACTTCCGCAGCAATTGATAATATCACGGCCGGTAAATTTGTTCGCGGCGGATCCACAATCACCATGCAGATTGCCAGAATGATGGAACCCAAATCCCGAACCATACCCAATAAAATCATCGAAATTCTGCGGGCCATGCAACTGGAATTGGCTTATTCCAAGAAAGAGCTGCTGGAGATTTATTTTAATCTTGTCCCTTACGGAGGCAATATCGAAGGAGTGGGAGCCGCCGCCTATATCTATTTCGACAAGGCTCCCGCGAAATTGACCTTGTCCGAGGCCGCTATTTTGACCGCTATTCCATCGTCCCCGACGGACTTTCGCCCGGATCGAGAGACAGCAAAATGCGCTACCCGG
>CALMKK010000240.1 GCA_937867135.1 uncultured candidate division Zixibacteria bacterium | reverse complement strand
GGGTAGGTAATTATATTTTTAATGATCGTACCCAGGTTGCTCTTGGTACAGTGCCATTACCGCGCTGCGCCCTGACCGTTCTGGCTTCAGTAATTAGTTGCCCGTCCAAAAATAGAGTTATTATCGACGCCGGAAGCAAAGCGCTGGCGCTGGATAAAGGGGCGCACGGGAAAAACCTGCTCGACGGCTATGGATTGGTTATCGGTACCGATGATATTATCACCCGTCTTTCTGAAGAGCATGGGATTATTGAGAATCCCAAAGGCATCTATAAAATCGGGCAAATAATCCGCATTATTCCCAATCATGCCTGCACCGTGATGAACCTGTTCGACGAAGCCTATCTGGTCGATGGCTCCCGGATCATAAAAAGATTTGAAATTGCCGCCCGCGGCAAAATGACATAAATTGGGGCGAATATGAAAGAATCTAAACAATACCGATTATTCCTGAATAGCGAATACAACCGCACCGACCTTCTTTTCTATTCCCGGCGAATCAAAGAGGCGGTCACAGTCGCGGTCGATGGCGGCGTCCGGTTTTTTCTGAAGAAAAAAATCTATCCCGATATTATCATCGGCGATTTTGACTCGTCGCCACGCCTTTCGGCCCGATTTTTATCCAAGGTCGAAGTATTAAAATTTCCGGCCGCCAAAGATAAAACCGACAGCCAATTGGCGCTGGAACTGGCGCTGTTCCGTCAAGCGGAAGAAATTGAAATATTCGCCGGCCTGGCCCGGTCCGAAATCGACCATACCCTGGGAAATATATTCCTTCTGGAACTGGTTAATAAATTCAACCGCGATTTCAAAAAGCAGGTCAAGGCCCGTCTGATTGACCCCCGGACAGAATTGGCGATGCTTGAAAATAACTCCGGGGAATTCGATGGTCTTAAGGGGGATATTCTCTCAATCGTTCCGCTTTCGGCCAATCCGATGATTGATTTTACCGGCCTGAAATATCCGCCTCCGGCGCGGTCGCTTCGAATCGGCGACTCGCTGTCGCTTCGGAATCAATTTATCGGCAAGAAAGTCTCCCTAAAAGTGGTCGGAAAAGCGATTATTGTCGTGATTCATAAAAAATAATATTGAATTTCTTCTCCTTGACAAACCGCATTCGCCGCGTATATTTGGTGAACTTTTGACGAGTCTATGACGATATAGATTCTATTGATAAAAAGACTGGGGAATGGTCCAACGGTAGGGCACGTGGCTCTGGACCACGGAATCGGGGTTCGATTCCCTGTTCCCCAGCTTTTTTATTGGGAAAAATCATTGAAACCGCAATTAAAAGCCAAAAAGAAGAAAACCGGAACCGAACCGGTCGTAATTTTCTTTAACCCGGCTCGGCGGAAAAGAGCCGAAAAAATGCGTATGGCCCAACACGGGTTGGCGGCTCTGCTTCTAATTCTGGCCGGCTATGATGGTCTCATATCGGCGGAACATCACACTCCGATACTGCCGATTTTTCAATTATTAATCGGGACCGCCCTGATTGCCGCCATTATTGTCGAAAAATTCCGGAAGCGCCATGAAGAGAATATTGTATTCCCCGTGGTCGATTCAATCGCGGCGGTGATGCTGATTCTCGAAGGATTGAATCGCACCCTGGAAGGAAAGCATTTCATTCAGTACCTTTATTATTTTATCGGATTAATGACTTTTATCATGGCCTTTTATTATCCCCGGATTTCCCTTCGGCGCCATTTCCGACTCGATCAAAAGTCTCTTTTCTTCAGAATAAGTCCCTTTAAATCGATTCGAATTCCCTGGAAGAATATTAGGACCATGACATTTGACGGTCAGATTATCATGATACAGGAAAAGGACGTTCGCAAATTCTCGATTGAACTTAAAAAGACCTATGACAATAACGATGTATGCCGACGGATATTTGAATACGCATTGTCACGCGGCCTCGACCGGGAGCAATTAGTAATCAAAGAAGCCACATCGCCTGAGAAACCGGATCAGGCCGAGGACCTCTTGCCGTCCAGCCAGTAGACCATAGCAATCAGCACTACTAAAGTGACCTCTGAGCTTATAGCGATCTGAAGACCGCTGCTCGGCGGCGGCCCTGATAATTGACCGGCAAAAGCCAATATTGTCAATAAAATCAGGAGAACCCCCATACCATATTTGCCGAGTCTGGATTTCGGAATTGTCGCTCTGTAATATAGAGTCATGCCAATTATTAATAGCGCCAATTCCACCAATAAAGCCAGGTACAAATTATTCCACAATCCCAATCCCAGTCTTGCTGAATTATTCCCGGCCAGCGGCAATTCCGGCGGATGGACTATGAAATCAAGCACGAAATGCGAAAAGACCCCTGCCCCGAATATCAGTCCCGCTTTGAGACGGCCGTATTTTTTTGATATCGCAAAAGCAATTGCCCCCAAGAGCAACGACCAAACGATACATCCCGTGAGGCTGTGAGAATAGGGGAATACGAAAGTCATATATTTTTGACCGGATTCCGCCGATGGAATATTGACCCGCTCAAGACCGGCGATGACTAATGCCCAGAGAAGTAAATCGAGAAACAGCACCGCAACAAAATACCAGCCGGCATTAAACCTCGGCTCCGCTTTTTTGAGGGCCAGTCCCACCCCCAAATGACCGATAAACATTAAATTATCCCTCTGAATAATTTAATATATATACGCTAATTTATCCCCATAAACTGGCGGGCGTAATAGACCGAGGTCAGTTTCTCGCCGGTGGCCCGCTCAATCATTTCGTTCCATGAATACCGGGCGCCGGGATAAAAGACATTTTCCGCGAAAAATTTCCCAATTCTCGGATCGCGGGCGAAGGCCGAGTTGAACGGATCAGGGACTTTCAGTACTTTATTCCCGATAGTTTCCGCAAACTGTGAGGCTAAAAGCTCCGCAATGAGATAATTGTGATAATAAACCGGGGCGTCGGTCAGATGAATCTTGGATGCCCAATCGGCTTCGTTCCGTCCTTCGGGACAGTGCAATCCCTGATATTTCTCCACCATATCCCACCAGAGTTTATTCAGATCCTGGTCCGGATTTTCATACATGGCCCGCTCGAACCGCACCATCACCTGCGCCCAGCGGCTGAATACTAATTGCGTCAAGTGCTGCATCCGGACACAATCCCCGGCAACTTTGTCGATTTCGGGTTTCGGGACCCCGACAATCTCATTAAGCCATTGCGGATTGGTCGCCAAGCGGCCAAAGAAATTGGCGACTGCCTCGGTCGTGAAAGCGTGGGCCGAACCGCGCAAAAGCCAGGGCAACTGCCGGTCGCCGTAATAATCATAAACCCCATGCCCCAATTCGTGAAGCAGAGTGCCGGTCCAGCTGCAATCGGGGCGGACATTGCAGACAATTCGCACATCCCCCGCCCGATCGATATCGGTGGAATAAGCATGCTGATATTTCCCCGGACGTTCATACAAATCACTATGAGCCAAGATGCTGTCGACCGGGAGCCCTATCCCCGCAAAGTAACCCCGCATCAGCGCCACCGGGTCCTTATCGCGATAATAGGCGTCAAAATTCACGGCATAAATCGACGGCGCTTCCTGAAAAAACCGATTCTGGTAATGCCACGGCTGTAATTGATCTCCGGGGACGCCGTACCTTATGGAGAGGGTCGAATCGATTTGCGCCTTGGCCGTTCTGAATGGGCCGCGGGTCAGGCTGTCGAGTTGGTCAAATAGTGCCGCAATTTCGGCCGGGTCCTGCTCGCTCAATTTCAAATTCATTTCATAATAATTGGCAAATCCCAGGGTATGCGCCGCCTGATTGCGAAGTTTCACCAGTCCAATCAATTCCGGGGCGATATCGCTTCCGATCTGCTTACTCGCTTTCCAAGTCGCTTCCAGTTCCGCCGAGTTGTTGGAATAAGACAAAATGGAATCAACCTGATTGTCGCTCAAAATCCTATCACCCACTTTGGTGCGGTAAGTATAAAATTTCTGGGAGATACTATTTCCGCGCCGGATTAATTCCTCGAGGGTCGTGGAATCTATCTGGGTTCCCAGAAAAGCGAGATAGAGAATGTCAAGCTGACGTTCGAGAAGGGGATCGGTTATCTGTCCGGTCTCCTTGAATCCCTTAATTTTGGCGAACGTAGCCGGATCGGCATATATTTTTCCGATAGCAATTGACGCCTGCGATGACTTTTCATAATCGGCATTTTTGCCGGAAAGTGAGGCATTATATCCCGAAAGAGCGCTCTCTTTGCTCAAGGGAATTACTTTGGTTTCAAACGCATTCAGAAAAGTGCGAAAGTCATTCTCTGTTACGCCGGCTCCCGGCTCCAACGCCCCAGCCGCGAGGCCGAGTGCAATTACTATAATGATGGTTAGCAGACCTTTTTTCATAACTCCTCCAAGGACGTCAGCTATTTAATTCGGCGAATTTTGTCACTTCTAATTTTCCGAATATCATCATCCCCCGTAGAAAACACAAGAGCGATTTTGCAGGACGGATAGAACGCTGAATCTGTTGCGTCAGTTCCTTAGCGAGCCACTGCGAGCGATGAACTGACGCCTTAGTCTCCGCAAGAAGATAAAGGGTCTCAATTTTGGGCGCCTATTCGGAAAAGCGCTGAGATTAAGGCCGTCAGGTCACCATTCCGCCATAGCGGAATTAAGGACCTGACGGAACTTATCCGCGGCGTCAGGAACCCTTTCCTGACGCGAATTGAAGAAGGGGCGTATGCAATACGCCCCTACGAATCATTAATATGGGCGGCCGCAAGAGTCGCCCCTACAATTTCAAAAAGGCTTGGTTGAATCCTATTTCTTTTTCCAGGTGTCTTTTAACGACACAATCCGATTAAACACCGGGCGGCCGGGGCGGGAATCGACCGTATCGACATTGAAATACCCGTGCCGCATGAATTGAAACCGGCTCCCCGGCACCGCATCGGCCACGGCTTGCTCTATCATGCATCCCTTGAGGACGGTTAATGAATTCGGGTTTATCTTCTGTTTGAAATCGAGACCGTCGCTGTCGTTGCCCGGCGTCGGCGTATTGAACAGATGATCATACAGCCGCACTTCGGCCTCATGAGCATGCGCCGCCGAGACAAAATGGATAGTTCCTTTTACCTTGCGGCCGTCTTTGGCATCGCCGCCCTTGGTCTCCGGGTCATAAGTACAATGGATTTCGGTTATTTCACCGGTATTTGGATTTTTAACTATTTTCTGATGCTTAATAAAATAGGCCCCTTTGAGACGAACTTCCGAGCCGGGAAAGAGCCGGAAATACCCCTTGGGCGGATTCTCATTGAAATCCTCCTGTTCAATATAGACAATCTTGGAGAATGACACCTTGCGGCTCCCCATCGACAAATCTTCCGGATTATTGACTGCTTCAAATTCCTCCACCTGCCCTTCCGGGTAATTGTCAATAATCACTTTCAATGGACTCAGCACCGCCATCACCCGGGGAGCCTGTTTGTTTAAATCCTCGCGGATACAATCTTCAAGCACTCCGATTTCGACCATACTGTCCCGCTTGGCCACGCCGATCCGCTCGGCAAAGAGCCGGATCGATTCCGGCGTAAAACCGCGCCGCCTTAAGCCGGAGATGGTCGGCATCCGGGGGTCATCCCAGCCGGAAACTATCCCCTCGCGCACCAGTTCCAGAAGTTTCCGTTTGCTCATCATAGTATAAGTCAATTCCAGCCGGGCGAATTCAATTTGTTGCGGATGATGAATCCCCAGTTCATTGATATACCAATCATACAGCGGGCGATGATCCTCGAATTCGAGCGTACAAATGGAATGAGTGATTCCCTCGATCGAATCGGACTGCCCGTGCGCCCAGTCATACATCGGGTAGATGCACCATTTTCCCCCGGTGCGATGATGTTCGGCATGAAGAATACGGTACATCACCGGATCGCGCATATTGAGATTGGCTGAGGCCATGTCGATTTTGGCCCGCAGGGTATGGGAACCATCGGGGAACTCTCCCGCTTTCATCCGCTCAAAAAGACCGAGACTTTCCTCGACACTCCGGTCGCGGAACGGACTCTCTTTGCCCGGCTGAGTCAATGTCCCGCGGTATTCGCGTATCTGGTCGGCGGTCAATTCGCAGACATATGCCTTCCCTTTTTTTATCAACAGCACGGCGTAATCATATAATTTCTGGAAATAGTCGGACGCATAATATTCGCGAGACTGCCAATCGAAACCGAGCCAGCGGATATCCTCTTTGATCGATTCCACATACTCCACCTCTTCCTTGGCCGGATTGGTATCGTCGAATCGAAGATTGCAGACTCCGCCGTATTCGGCGGCGATACCAAAATTAAGGCAAATAGATTTGGCGTGGCCGATATGAAGATACCCGTTCGGCTCCGGCGGAAAGCGGGTCATGACCTTCCCGCCGAAACGGCCGCTTTGCATATGTTCATTTATAATGGTGCGGATAAAATCCACCGGGGTACTGGGTTTATCGATATCCATGCTTATTCGACCCTTCTTAAATTAAAATT
>CALMKK010000239.1 GCA_937867135.1 uncultured candidate division Zixibacteria bacterium | reverse complement strand
AATTGCAGAAAGGACGATCGCATAGTCTCGGACATCAAGGCTTTTTTGACCGGCGGAATTTTGAGAAATCCGCCCACAAATCCTCGCAAAAATTTGTGGGTCATTCGCTGGGTGTCGGCGAACATCAGATTTTGCAGTGTACCGCGTTCCAGCGACTGCAGGATTATTCTTTCAAAAGTCGTTTCAGGATGCAATACCCGTTCTTTTCTTTTGACCAGGGTCATGGAACCGGTGGCGCATTTCAATCCGCACACCCCGCACCCGATACAAATGGATTCGTCAACCGCCGGGCCGCCTTCAGTCTGCATTTTTATGGCATTTATCGGGCAGGCCGAGACGCAGTCGCCGCATTCCGAGCAGTTTTCGCCGGTATGATGAGCGATGAAAGTCGAGGTGACGACCGTGTTGGGATAGCCGAAACGGCTTATTCCCAACAGAACATTACAGCAACAGCCGCAACAGAAGCAGATGAAGGAAATATCTTTTTTGATATTGTCGGCGCACATCACCAGCCCCATTTCGCGGCACCGGGCCAGATTTTCTTTCATTTCGCTCTTGGAAACCGCCTTGCCGAACCCGTGTTGAACCATATATTCACTGCTGTCGCCGAAGGTGGAGCAGGTTTCCAGCGGAAAATTGCAGGTCTTTTTCCCGACATGCAGTTTCTCGTGACGGCAAGAGCAGATTCCAATCGAGAATTTATTTGATTGTTCGACAATGGCCGAGGCTTTCTCGTAATCGAGTATTTCAACATATTCCGATTGGTCGACGGCTTCTTCGTAGGGGAGAGCCCGGAGCGGGAACACCTTCTTTCCGCCACCCACATTGGCCCTATAGAAAGAGTCATCGCCGTGCAGATAATCATTAAATAGGCGGGCCCATTCTTTCATATTCAGATTATCACCGGTCCGCATCATGGTAAATTCGAAAATTCCGACTACAAGCGGAGAGAGAAGATAACGGTACTCGCCGTTGATCCATAAATCCATCACCAATCCTCGGGCCGATAAACCTTCCAGGATTTTCTGCAATCGTCCGCTCTCGAATTTGGTTGCTTTCTGAATCTGCGCCAGAGTCGATAGGCCGTAGGGCATTTTCACGGCCACCTCGGCTTCTTCGGCTGAATATAATTCTTTCAGAATAGCATAGAGTCGATCATTCCACGGGGCTCGGGTTGGCAAACTATCTATTTTGCGCCCCAGCTTTCGATAAATATCTTTGCCCACCAGATGACCCATATTATCACCTCCGAAAAAAGAAAACTCCCGCCTTAAGAAGACTATCCGATGTTCTGATAAACAAAATTGGAATATTTATATAGAATCAATTTACCCGGTTGGGCGGCCGAGGGCAAGTTCTTTTTGAAGCGAATCCGGGAATCGTTCAATAGGCCGATTTTTGCCTGTTTTTGACTGCCGCGAAATTGTATATTTGGTTAAATATTCATATTTCAATTTTGTGAGAAAGGGTGTATGAAAATATCAGAAAGCGAACTTTCCCGCAGAAAATTTTTGGGCGCCGCATCAGGATTGGTGGCGGCCGGTCTGACCGCTATTCCGGGAGCCAATCTTCTCGCCCAGACCGTGGCCAAAGAAGGAATATCAGCACCGGCTCCGGCGGAAGCGAAACCGGTCATTTATCGCACGCTCGGCAAAACCGGAATCAAGATGCCGATTATCGGTATGGGGGTGATGAACGCCGATGTCCCCGAAGTGCTGGCCGCATCGTATGAAGAAGGGATCCGCTTTTTCGATACTGCCGCTCTTTATCAGTACGGCAAAAATGAGCAGATGGTGGGAAATGTGATTAAGAAACTGGGCGTGCGGGATAAAGTGACAATCGCGACCAAGGTCTATGGCCAGCGGAAGAAAGAGGCCGTTCCTGCTTCGGTGACTAAAGCCGCTATCATAAAAGAGACCGAGGAAAGCCTGAAGCGTCTGCAGATGGATTATGTCGATATTTTGTATATCCACTCCGTCTCCGACCCGGCCGAAATGCAGAACCCGGCTTTTGTCGAAGCGATAATGCAATTGAAGGAGCAGAAAAAAATCCGGTTCGCCGGTGTGACTTGCCACTCCGGCATGACGGCGGTCCTGAATGAGGCGGCCAAAGGGGGATTCTGCGATGTCGTCCTGGCGGTGATTAATTTTGCGCTGGCTCCGTATCCGCAATTATTTGATGCCGTCAAAAATGCCGCATCCGCCGGAGTCGGCGTAATCGCCATGAAGACATTTTACGGCGGTATGGACAGCCTTACGGTCGATAACGCCGAATGGCTCAAAAATTACTCGAGCGCGACCATTGCGGCGGCGTCGCTGAAGTGGGTGCTTAAGAACGAAAATGTGACCGCCGCCGTTCCCGGATACACCAATTTTGAGCATATGAAGCAGGATTTTGCAGTTGCTCGAGGTTTGGAATATACGCCGGAGGAACAAAAATTTCTCGATGAGCGGGGATTGAAACTCGGTTTCGATTTTTGCCGTCAATGCCGCACCTGCCTGGCGGCCTGTCCAAATGATGTCGATGTTCCGACCCTGATGCGGACCCATATGTATGCCATGCAATACCGTAATCCGGTTCATGCCAAAATAACGCTCGACGGGATCCCTGAAAACCGTTCCCTGAAAAAATGCCGTTCCTGCGACTTCTGCACGGTGCAATGCGCCAATGACGTGAATATCGGGCGGCGGATCAAAGATTTGAAACTGATTTACGCGTGAAGCGTCCGGAATAGATTAGCCATGAAATCATGGGAGAAGGCTTTAAGGAAATTTTTGGACGAATGGGAAGGCCGGCCGGATGTCATAGGAGCCCTGGTGACCGGAAGTTTTGCGGCCGGAACGGCCTCCGAACATTCCGATATCGATATCCATATTATTCTCTCCGATAAGGTTAATTGGCGGGAGAGAGGGAATAAAATTGTCGACGGTTTCCTGATAGAATATTTCGCCAACCCGGTCCGTCAGATATTGAAATATTTCGATAATGATTTTAGGATTGGCCGCCATACCGACGCCCGGATGTTTGTCATCGGCAAAATCATTTTTGACAAAACCGGGGCAGTCGCCAAATTGCGGAAGCGGGCGCATCGCGACTTGAAACGCCCGTTTGCCAAACCGGGAAAAGCCTGGATAGAGACGGTCAAATATGAACTTTGGGACAATCTCGACAATCTGGAGGAGTTGCATCACTCCCGATCCCGCAATTTTGCCCTGATGTACAACTGGCAGTTGGCCCGGCTGGCGGCCATTTATGCCCGGTATTTGAGAATGGAAATGCCGCCGGCATCGCGGCTTTACCGCTATCTGAGCGACGGCGAATTTCGGAAGAAGTACAAAATACCGCTCTTCCCCGATAAGAAATTCGCGGCGATGGCCAGAAATTGCATGGAGCGTTCCGATTTCACCGCCATTGAGAAATTGACCCGTCACGTTCTCCAAAAAATGGGCGGTTTTGAAATTGACGGATGGAAACTGAATACCCCGCTGGCTATTTGATAAAACAAAGAGATTTCCGGTCGTGTCGATTGACACCGTCTTTCATTGAGGATATATTTAATCCAGAATTTTTGGCAACTTTACACCTGTGAAGGAGTTCGCATGAGGAATTTTATGCTCCTAAAAATTATCGCGATTTTGGCCCTATTTGCGCTGTCATCGGTGCCGTCAATTTTTGCCGCCGAAGGCGCCCTGACAACGGAAATGATCAACCAATATCGCTCCGCCCTGCAACTGGACGGCCGGGCCCGGGCCATTTATAATGCTGTCAGCGGCAATGATATTAATAATTTGGCCTTGAACCGCGATTTGCTGAGACAGCAGAACGACCTTTTCAGTCATAAAATTAAAACTAAGGGAATAACCAATCAGAAAAGCAGCGGCCGGTGCTGGCTATTTGCCGGGCTGAATATCATGCGACCGATTGTTATCGATAAATACAAGCTCGCCAATTTCGAGTTTTCCGAAAGTTATCTTTCTTTCTGGGATAAGATGGAAAAATCCAACTGCTTTCTTGAGGATATCATTGCCATGCGCGACCGGGACCCGCTCGACCGCGAGATGGAAATGACCCTGACCGATCCGATCGGCGACGGCGGGTGGTGGAATTATGTGGTCGCTCTAATCGAGAAATATGGCGCCGTTCCCAAAGACGTGATGCCGGAGAGTTTCAATTCCGAGAATACCGGCAGTATGAACAAACTTATCAGCCGTAAGCTCCGCGCCGATGCTATCCGCCTGCGCGAAATGGCCAAAGACAGCGCCACGGTCGAGAATCTTCGTTCGGAAAAAGTCAAAATGCTCTCGGAGATTTATCGAATGCTGGTTCTCAATTTCGGCGAACCGCCCCGCGAATTCCAATGGCGCTTTGAAAATAAAGATTCCACTTTGAGCGCTTCGAAAGTTTATACGCCTCAGACGTTCTACCGGGATTTTGTCGGGGTCGATCTGGGCCAATATGTCAACCTATTCAATTATCCGGCCCGCGATTACGGCAAACATTACCAGGTACAGGGGGCGCGGAATATGTATGACTCCCGGTTCATGGATTTTGTCAATGTCGAAAGTTCGGTCCTGATGGAGGTGGCGATGAAATCGATTCTCGAAGATGACCCGGTCTGGTTTTCGTGCGATGTCGGTAAAGATCAGTATGGGGCCAAGGGTCTGATGGCCACGAATATCTATGACTACGCTTCGATTTATGGGACCGATTTTGAGATGTCCAAGGCCGATAAAATTACGTTCCGTGATATTACGGCCAATCACGCCATGGCATTGGTCGGGGTCGATGTCAAAGATAACCATCCGGTCAAATGGCTGGTGGAGAATTCCTGGGGTTCCGACAAAGGCAACGGCGGATATTGGACGATGACCGGTAACTGGTTTGACAATTATGTTTTCAATGTTATCGTTAAAAAGAAATATCTGCCCAAAGAGGTTCTGCCGATTTTCGATCAGGCCGCAATTACATTGCCGCCGTGGGATCCGATGATGCAGATAATCCGCCATACGGATTAGCGGCTCGCAACCGCTTGTTCCTTCTCCAGTTGTAAAAATCAACGACCCGGTTTTCGGCCGGGTCGTTTATCATTGACAAAAGGCTGGAACATCCCTATCCTTCATTCGTATCAATCGAGAATGTTATTATGAAGTGCTTAAATTGCAAAGAGCCGATGGTGGTTCTGGAGTTGAACCAGGTCGAAGTTGATTATTGCCTTGAGTGCGGCGGAATCTGGCTCGACGGCGGCGAACTGGAGATTTTGATCGAGGAGCCGGCGGAAGTCAAAGAGATGCTGGCCGATTTTGCCGCCGGACGCGAAACCGCCCCCGGTAGCAGGAAATGTCCGGTCTGTCGCAAGAAGATGGAACTGGTGACGATCGGAGAAAAGGAAAAAGTGCAGATCGACCGCTGCGGCCGCCATCACGGCATCTGGTTCGATAAAAATGAACTTGAGGAAGTTATCGAAATATTCGACCGTAACCGAAACAGCAAGGTTCATAGACTTTTAAAAGAGATGTTTAACAAGTAAATGCATAAGCAGGAAGGAAGGTAAGAAATGGTCACGCTCGTTGTCGTTCTTGCCGTAATATTCATTATAATTTTCTATTTAATCGGGTTGTTCAACTCCCTGGTCAGGTTGCGCAATCAGGTGAAGAACGCCTGGTCGCAGATTGACGTGCAGTTGAAACGCCGCCACGATTTGATTCCCAACCTGGTGGAGACGGCCAAAGGGTATGTCAAGCATGAGCGGGGAACTCTTGAAGCGATAACCGAGGCCCGTAGCCGGGCGATGGGCGCCGGTTCGGTCGGGGATAAGGCCAAAGCCGAAGGAGCGCTGACCGATGCCATCAGTAAATTTTTCGTAGTCGTCGAGAATTATCCCGATTTGAAAGCCAATCAGAATTTCCTGGCCCTGCAGGAAGAATTGACTTCCACCGAAAACAAGATTGCTTTCTCCCGCCAGGCCTACAACGATCAGGTGCTTTATTTTAACAACCGGATTCAGATGTTCCCGTCGAATATGATTGCCGGGATGTTCGGATTTCAGCAGTCGGAATTTTTCGAACTTGAAGATAAGGCAGAACGTCAGGCCCCCAAGGTGGACTTCAATTAAAGCGGCCGTAATTTTTGGATTGGATGAGTAGCGGGTCATGTGGGAATTGATTAGCGCCAATCGGAGGAAATCATTTTTCCTCTTTGTTATAATGGGATCGTGCCTGATCCTGTTGGGGTATTTTATCGGCGCCGCCTATGCGCCGCGCGGCGGCGGGTTTATCGGTATCGGGATAGCCTTTTTTATCTGGATGATACTTTCGGTTATAAGTTATTTCTCCGGCGATTCGATTCTTCTGGCCGTCAGCGGGGCCCGTCCGGTAACCCCCGATGTTCATCAGCAGTTATTTAATGTGGTCGATGAAATGAAAATTGCGGCCGGACTTCCAGCGATGCCAAAAGTATATATTATCGATTCCCCGGCCCCCAATGCTTTCGCCACCGGGCGAAAACCGGAAAATTGCGCGATTGCCGTCACCGCGGGTCTCTTGACCCGGCTCAACCGCGATGAACTGCAGGGGGTGGTGGCGCATGAAACCTCGCACATAATGAACCGGGACATCCAATTCATGACTTTCGCCGGGGTAATGCTGGGGAGTATTGTCCTCATTTCGCAGATCTTTGTGCGGAGCCTGTGGTTTTCCGGCGGCGGGAGCCGGTACCGCGGCCGTTCCAAGGATTCCGGGCAGGGAGCGGCGATTTTCATGATTATCGCGATTGCTTTCGCCATCCTGGCACCTATCTTCGCACAACTTCTGTATCTGGCGATTTCGCGTCGACGAGAATATTTGGCGGACGCCTCGGCGGCGCGGCTGACCCGTTACCCGGAAGGATTGGCCTCGGCGCTGGAAAAAATCGCCAAATCGCCCGAGAAATTGGAAGGCGCCAATGATGCCACCGCGGGACTTTATATCATAAATCCGCTCCAGAAAAATCGCGCCGATCTGAGCGCCTGGACCTCGACTCATCCCCCGATTGCCGAACGTATCGCCATTCTGCGGGCCCTGTCGCAGGGAGCCAGCCTGGTCGATTATCAGAATGCGTTCAATAAAATTAAAGGGAAAAAAGATGCCGTCATACCCGATTCCGGCCTGAAGGACGCCACACCGGTTCCATTGCGCGGCGCCGGCGCGGCCGCAGAAAAAGGAGCCGGGGCGCAGAAACGGGAATTGGGGGATTTGATGCGGGCTGTCAACGGCTTTTTGTTTTTAACCTGCGCCTGCGGACTGAAAATAAAAGTCCCGCCCGATTTCAAAAAAGAGTCGATCGCCTGTCCCCGATGCGGACGGGAGAATAAGATTCCCTCGGCGGAACTGGCGACCCTGGCGGGTGTCGGCGCGATCATATCAAAAGATATTCCCGGGATGGCTCCATCCGGCGCCCCATCGACATATAAACGAAAAGGGACCGGCTGGGAGACCTTCAATTGCACCTGCGGCCGCCCCGTTCAGCTTTCTCCGCAATTTCAGGGGAAGGAAATCACCTGCCCGAGTTGCGGCAGAAAAACATTGATTCAATCCTGATAATTTCTTAACATATCCCATATCACTCGTCCCGTTTTTTTGGGATGCAACCGTCATAATGCTATCTGTGAGGCATCTTATGTGGTCTTCTCTCCTTAAGGCAATGGTCGGGCTATCAATTACCGTTCTTATTTCGGCTATTTCCGCGGCCGGAGGTGATTCGGGCAAAAGCGTCAAGGTGTCGGAATATATTGATTTGTATGATGCCCTGGTCGATATGACCCCGGATATATACGCCGTGGCCGACGTGCAGTCGTTTAAAATCCGGCGTGATGCGGCCGAGTTCGACTTGATCGAGGGCAAGCTCTGTTTGTGCCGGCCGATAAAAGGACGTGTTTGCGGAGCTTATTTTTTCGGCAAAGGGGTATTTTCTTTTATTCCGCCGTATGATGTCGAGAAAAATCAGTTACGCCGGTTTTATGATACCGATACGCTGTACCGTCAATTTGAAGCCCTGTATATAATTTTCGGCGACAGCACCGGCTTCGAGTTGCAACAAACCCTGAAATTTGGAGAAGCCGATCCTCCGGAAAATGCCGGCAAGGTACGGGGGGTAACCAAAAGGTACATGGGTGACAGCAAAACCAAAGCCTTTAATCCCGACTTGATGAAAACTTTTCTCGACCAGCGATACAATCAGGCCTTTTATGCGACCATAATCCCCGATATAAAGAAGGAGCGAGGATGGTTTTTTAAAATCGATCCCTTCGATCATGAGCAAATTATGCTTTATTCGACCGATCTTCAAGGGAACGGCTTTGACCGGGAGTTGATTTGCAGTTTCCCGATATTGAACGACAATATTCAGCGCGATTCATCCTATTATGTAAACGCATATGAAATCGATGGCTCTTTCATGTCGGGCCTGACCGCATTTTCGGCTTTCGCCAAGCTGCAGTTGGTTTCTACCATGCCTGGCCAGAAATGGATATATTTTGTAATTTTGCCCGATTTGAAGGTTGATTCTGTTTTTTGGGGTGACGGCCGCCCGGCGGAGTTTTTCCAGGCCGATAAAAGCGCATTGATATGGATTAAGTGCGAGCCCGCCCTTGGGGATCAACAGGCCAATTTCTTATCGTTTTATTATCAGGGGGAATTGATCGAGAGACTGACCTATTGGTTTGTTCTTAAAACGTCGCTTTTTTGGATTCCGCAATCGGGAGATCGGCAGTATTCCCTTTTTGACATTACCTTTCATTATCCCCCGGAATACACCCTGGTATCGGTCGGAGATAAGGTGCTTGACTCGACCGATAAAAAAATGACAACGACCCGTTGGGTCACTCGCGAGCCGATCCGCAATGCCTCATTCAATATCGGCTATTTTGAATCCTTTAAGATCGAGGATAGCCGAATACCGACCGTGACAACTCTTATTTCCGAAATGGGTCATCGTGAAATGGAAGAATTTCTCATTGCCATGGGCGAACTTTCCGGCAAGGATATGAAAAAGCAGGTCGGGGCGGATGTCGCCAACAGCATGGCTCTCTTTCGTGAAATTTACGGCGACCTATCATTACAGAATTTTTATGCTTCCGAAGTGACCTCTCTTGGAGGCGAGGCTTTTCCCGGATTGATTCATCTCTGGTTCTATAATTTTCAAAAGACCGATGACTTGGGCTTTGCCCGGATAATGAGGGCGCATGAAGTGGCCCACCAGTGGTGGGGAATAGGGGTCGACTATGCCACTTATCACGATAAATGGCTGAGTGAAGGGCTGGCCGAATACTCGAGCCTTCTGTATCTACAATGGATTCTAAAGGATAACAAAAAATTTTTTGATCATCTGAAGGAATCCCGCCTGTCCATATTGGAAAATTATAAGGCAAGAAATGGCGATGACAATTTTGCCGGTCCGATATGGCTGGGAAGTAGGGCCGGAAGCAGTGAAAGAGGCAGCTCCCTGATTTTGTACCATAAAGGCGCCTGGGTCGTGCATATGCTTCGAAATATGCTCATCGATCTGAAGACCATGAACGAGGACCGCTTTCTCAATATGATGAAAGATTTCTATATGTCTTACCGCGGGACGAATGCGACCACGACGGACTTCAAAAAAATCGCGGAAAAATATGCGGGTGAGAATTTGGACTGGTTTTTTTCGGAGTGGATATACGGGACGGCAATTCCCAAATATAAATTTTCCTACAAGATCGAAGCCGGGGAAGACGGCAAATATATCGCCCATTGCCGGGTGAAACAATCCGAAGTCCCGCCTGATTTTATGATGTATCTGCCGATGGCCATTAATTTCGGCGATGGGAAAATGGCCCGTATCAGGGTCAAGATCGAGGGTCCCCAGTCCGATTTTTCCATTCCCGGTTTGCCGCTCAAGCCCAAGGATTTAAAGCTCAATGACCTGGAATCGGTTCTCTGCCGGGTCGAAACAGAGAAGTGGGTCGATTAGATGTACCGGGTTTCTGATTTAATTGAACTTTCCGGTTGCGTATATGTTAATCGGATGTAATAATTGGTCAACCAGGAAAGGAATGTATATGAATTATTTCAAAGGGATCGGAATAACAATAATATCGGCCCTGCTGCTCGGGTGCTCTTCGTCGGAAAAGGGGGCCGGGGCCAAAAGCGGCGGGCTTCAGGTTTCATCCGCCGTTAAATTGGACGGCCATCCGGTCACGATCGCCGGGATTACATTCAACCCGCCGTCGCTTTGGAAAGAACTTGGTCCCAGCGGCATGAGGCAGGCTGACTACAATTACGGCCCGGCGGCGGGGGATTCGGAGGCGGCCAATATGGCGGTCTTCTATTTCGGGGCGACTTCCGGCGGTGCGGTCGAAAGTAATATTGAAAGATGGATTGGTCAAATGAGTATGCCCGATGGTGGTGATCCGCATCAGGCCGCCCAGAAGAAAGATTTTACGGTGGATGGTATGCCGGCCCATATTGTGGAATTGGGCGGGACTTATAATATGTCGATGGGCGGCCCGATGATGGGCGGAGAGACGGTCGCCAAGCCGAATTACAAAATGGCGGCGGTGGTCCTGGAAACCCCCAAAGGAAATCTCTTCTTCAAACTAACCGGCCCCGAAAAAACGGCCGATGAAATGATTGAGGCCTTCAAAACCATGATAATGGACATTAAAAAAACGGGTTAACCAATTGACCGGCAATTAATTCAAAATGGATTTGCTTTTGCGGAAAAATTGATTATAATTATACCGATATAGATGAAAATGGTCTATTACGGCCGAGATATTTGATTGGAAGGACAATTAATGCTGGTGGTTACAGACAAGGCGAGCGAGGAACTTAAGAAGGTTCTCGAATCCGATAATTCCAAGGGGAAATACCTTATTTTATATTTCCAGGGGGCCGGCTGAAGCGGTCCCTCTGTGGGACTGGCTCTGGATGAGTCAATAGATGGTTTGGATAAACTGGAATCGAATGGTGTAAACGCTTTTATCGATCCCAAACTGAATGAATATCTGGCTTCCGCGGGCAATATCAATATTGATTTTATATCGAATGAACTGGGGCAGAGCGGATATCGGGTATCAGTGGGGGAAAGCCAATGCGGTGATTGTCACTGCTGATGCACCGGGCCAGTATTAATATTTTGCCTGCCGCTTGTAAAAGCGGCAGGTTTTTTTTTATTTCAATCAGATTTTTTCCCAATGATTTCTGTCTCTTTTTCGACTTAAGGAAAAACCGCTTGACATTGAGGGCCTTTGCTCGCTATTTATACTTAAATATATTCATGCCCGTTTATCAAAACGCCCGGGCGCAATTGGATGTCTATTTAATTGTCTGAAGCATGAAGGACACGATTGACACCAACGATGAAGCCGTCCCGATATAATACATTTATCGATTTGGAGGGAAACCGCCGGCTGGCTTTTAATAGCGCCAGCGGGACTCTGGCGGAAATTTATCCGGAAGACAATGAAATTGTCCAAAGGCTTCTGCTGGATGCGGCGCAACCGAAAACCGCCAAAGAACAAGAAATTTATAATGTCTTGATTGAAGGGGGATATATTGTCGACGATGCCGTCGATGAATTAACCTTTCTTAAAGTCAAAAACCGCACCCGCCGCTATGACCGGTCAACCTTCATGTTGACGGTCGCCCCGACCCTGGCCTGCAATTTTCGCTGTGACTATTGTTTTGAGAATCAGCGCAAAGAGAAAATGAGCGAAGAGATGGAGCAGGCCCTTCTGACTTTCAGTGAAAGGCATATTAAAAAGGCCGAAATGGCGGTCCTGACCTGGTTTGGCGGCGAACCGACCCTTTGCATCCCCACAATTGAGCGCATCCAGACCGGAATGGCATTGCTGGCCCAAAAATATGGGGTGGCTTTTGAGCCGTCCTCCATCATTACAAACGGCTATCTTATGGATCGTAAAATGGCCGAGCGGCTTAAAGCGGCCGGGATTAGCGAGGCGCAGGTGACCCTTGACGGTCCGCGGGAAATACATAATAAGAGACGAAAATTGCAAAACGGCGGCGGAACCTATGACAGGATTCTGGCTAATGTCCGCGAGACCGCCGATATTCTTAAGATCGTCATTCGGGTCAATGTCGATAAAAGCAATTATCTTGGTGCTTTGGCCATTTTGGATGATCTGCGCCGTGATGATTTGCTCTCGAAAGTATATATCTATTTCGCTCAGGTCAATGATGCCGACGGAGTCTGTGCCGACATCAAGGGTCAATGCCTGACCACCGAGGAATTCGCCCGCAACCAGGTAAAAATGTACCGGGATTTGATTGATAATGGCTTTTATCAGATTGAATATCCCTCTATTGCCCCCGGCGGGCACTGCGGCGCCGACACCGACGGGTCCTTCGTGGTGACTCCCACCGGAGATATATTCAAATGCTGGGAGGAGATTGCGGCGGACAAAAGTCTGTCGATCGGCAATATCATGCAAGAGGAACCAGCGCCGTTTCAGAAGGCCAATTGGAATAAGTATATGGGCTGGGATCCGTTCGAGAAAAAATCTTGCCGTGAATGCGATGTTTTGCCCCTGTGCATGGGAGGATGTCCCAAGCACGGTATGGTCGAGAATAGCCGCGATATCGGCAGTTGCTGCAATTGGAAATTCAATCTTAAAGATATGATGGTGTTGAGATATATGTGCGATCAAAGAAAGGAGGTGAAAAATTGAAGATCATTCAGAAGAGCAAAGAAACCCGTAAACCGTGCTTCTGCTATCTGCAGCTCTGGATCATTTACCCGGTGTGGTGATATGATCGGAATTTGACGGCAACGGAAAGGCGTGAGCAATTCCGGAGGATGTGATTTTCATCGATCCCCGCAATTATTGAGAAAAATGTCGATGTGTAAGGGATACCCCCGGACAGATTCACGTCCCGGCAATTGTCGATGAAGGGTGACGATAGAATTCCGTCATCCCCAATACTAACCGCCTAACCCCCTGAGGAGGTGAAACGAATGCGTATCGTCCAGAAATCAAAGGAGACCAGGAAACCATGTCCCTGCTACAAAATAATGTTTTATATTCTGCCTCCGTGGTGATCCTGACTAAATAATCCGGACTATGGGAAGGGCGGCCTCATACGAGCCCCCTTCCTTTTATCGAATTAATATTATAGAAAATTGGCGACAGAAGCCCCAATTCGAATGAGTGAACGATGAACCGAGAAATGCCAACCATGATGGGCTGGGAAATTACCCGGCGCTGCAACCTAACCTGTCCGCACTGTTACAGTGCCGCCACCAGAAAAGCCTTGAATGAATTAACAACCAGAGAATGCCTGGATATCGTTGGGACCCTCAATGAAATGGGCATAAAAATGGTGGGGTGGACCGGAGGAGAACCGCTTTTGCGCGAGGATCTTGAAGAAATTATCCATGAAGCCCGGAGATTCGGGATGAAACAGGGTATCACGACCAATGGCGTTCTGCTTGATGAAGAAAGAGGAAAAAGCCTGAAAAAGGCTGGAGTGACGGCAATGCAGGTTAGTATTGACGGCACCACTGCCGAACGCAACCGTCCCATGAGAAATGCCACTGATGAGGAATTTGAAAAGGCGCTGGAAGCGGTACGGGTATCGGTTCGGCTCGGCTTCAAAACCAGTTTGGCGATGATGATCGGACAGGAGAACCTTGATGATGCTCCCAGGTTTATCCGCATGGCCAAAAAAATGAAGGTTCATGTGGTGCGTTTCTCCGGATTTGTGCCGCATGGCCGGGGCAAAGGGCAGAGAAGCCGGCTGGAATTTACCACTCGTCTGGGGGAACTCAAGGCCTTTGTGTCGCAATTCACCGGCTACGAAAAGATGCCGATTGCCTTTGATCCGGGCTTTGGCCCCCTGCCACCCTATTACGAATTTCACCAGTGCATTGCCGGGAAACAAATGTTCTATTTATCATGCATTGGTGACGTTTACCCCTGCACATCGTTGCTGAGCAAAGAATTTATTGTTGGAAATGTCCGCCAGCGTTCCCTGATAGATATCTGGAACGACCCCAATATGACCAAAATGGCCGATTTCCCGCGCGATAAAATTCAAGGGGCCTGCCGAACCTGCCGCTATATGCCGGTCTGCCATGGCGCCTGCCGGGGAGCCAGTTATGCTCATACCGGCGACCTTTACGCCTCTTTCCCGGCCTGCCTGCGCACAGTTCGGATCAAAAAAAATCCGGCGATGCTGGTCAAATCGCGGGCCTCGAAAAAATCCCGGTAAATATAAGACCGAAGGATATAAAATAAGAGTGAAAGCCCCTTGTCTTGCATTCAATTTTTGCTATCTTATCGGGCATGAATGATAAATCCACTTATTCGCAGATGTTTTAGTTCTGTAATTATAATTAATCGAAATGGAGGAGAGAAGTGAAGAGCTGTAAGGTCCTGCTGTTGGCATTTTTACTGCTTTTGGGGGGCGTCGTAGCGGCGGCGGACGAGACTCCGGTCGCACAACCGGCCGATTCGGCGCATCTGATGTCGATGGAACGTCCCCGGCTAGAAGGTCTGAAGGAATTTCACGAGGTTATTCGCCCTATCTGGCATACTTATTTGCCGGAGAAGAATTATAAGGCGGTTCGGGAATCAATGGAGCCGTTCCAAAAGAGCATTCAAATATTAATGCAGGCCCCGATTCCGGAGTATTTTCAACATAAGAAGGATCAGATTGAAGCCGGCCGCAAGGCGATGGCGGATGCGGTCGCAGTTCTCGACACCGTGGCACAAAAAGATGATGATGAGCAGTTGGAAAAGGCGGTCGAAAATGCTCATACCGCGTTCGAGCAATTGGTTCGTGTCATTTCACCGCGACTGATGGAAATTGAAAATTTCCATCTGGTGTTGTATCCTCTCTGGCATAAAGCGTTGCCCGATTCCGATTGGACGGCCATTAAAGCGACCGCGCCTATTCTCAGGGCCAAAATGGATACCCTGATGACGGCTTCCGTTCCGGAGTGGGCGACGGAAAAAGAGAAGCAGATTAACGAGCAACGGGCCTCGCTGGATAAGGCCGTTTTCGATTTTTGCGAAATTTGCAAAGCCAATAAGGACGATGAAATCAAAGAGAAACTGACCATATTACATCAGCATTTTATGGCGCTGGACGGGGTCTTTGAGTAGGTAGTCGCCCGATTCACTGCTTCCATAAGCGGAATATCACGCGGGGTTCGAAATCTTCAATTCGAGCCCCGTTTTTTTTCTTTTACCGGAATTATTAATTCCATATATTTTTCGAATTGAATCTGGAAGAGATTCGTCTCATTATTGCGGGAACCAATGGCCGATTTCTCGAATTTAGGCAAATAAAGAGGAATTGACATCGTAAAAGGGCGGAACCTTTAATTATGCATAACCGGGTAAGCTATTTGAAATCAACTAAGCCGACAATCGACGGCGATATTCCGGCCGGAGCCGCTGTTGTCCCGTCCGAGACCCCGGCCGTTCTTAATCGGTTTTCCGCATTCGCAGCTCATCTGAGAAGTTATCTGCAAATGACCAAACCATCCATAATGTTATTGGTCTTGGTCACGGGAGCGACAGCCTTGTTTATCGAAGGAAGTATGCCGACGCATCCCGCCCGGATGGCACTTTTTCTGTTGGGCCTATATCTAACCGGGGGGTCGGCCAATTCCTTTAATCAGTATTTCGAACGGGATATCGACGCCCGCATGATGCGGACCCGCCGGCGAAGACCGCTTCCTCTCGGGAAGATATCGGCGGCCGAGGCCCTGCTCTTCTCGGTCACCATCGGCGTCATCGGCATTTTGCTTCTGGGATTTGTCTTCAACTGGCTGACGGCGCTGTTGTCGCTGGCGACTATATTGTTCTATTCGCTTTTTTACACACTGGTTTTAAAACCGACTACCTCGCAAAATATTGTCATCGGCGGCATCGCGGGAGCGATGGCCCCGGTCGGGGCCTGGACCGCGGCGACCGGCGGTATGGCTCTTATGCCCTGGTTTCTATTCCTCATTGTTTTTCTCTGGACCCCGCCCCACTTCTGGTCGCTGGCGCTCTGCTTTCAGGATGATTATCGTGCCGCCGGGTACCCGATGCTTCCTCTTGTCAAGGGGCAGGTGGGGACCTTGCGGCAGATTTTGTACTATGCAGTTGTGCTATCTTTGGGCAGTTTTCTGCCCGTTCTGGCCGGGGCCGGCTGGTTCTATTTAACGGTTGCGGCCTTTCTCGGAGCTGGTTTTATGTTTAAGATTATGAGGGCCATGCGGGCTATGAATCATGAAGCCTTCTGGAGTATTTTCAAGTATTCGATAGTTTACCTTTTTGCTTTATTTTTTGCTTTGGTAATAGATAAATTTATCTGATTGAGAATTGCATTTGGGAGAACGATTGAGAAATACCGGAGATAATTTGGCATTGACAGCTAACGGCATTTTATGATATTTTATCAAAAGCGGAAAACCCAGCATAAGTTGATATAGTCCGGGATCTTGTAGAAAATATTGGCGAACTATAATGGCACAAATATTTCCCCGATGGAGCAATAAGCTCCCCCCCCTGATGGCCGGAGGCGCGGCCCTATTGATAATTATTGTCATTGCCGGGTTTTGGTATTACGGCTCGCCCTGGTATTCCGATGTCGGATATCGTCCTCGACAGCCGGTTCCTTACAGTCATAAATTGCACGCCGGAGATCTCGGACTTGATTGCCGCTACTGCCATTCCAACGTGGAAATATCGCCAGTGGCCAACATTCCCCCGACTCAAACCTGCATGAATTGCCACAAGATTATATTGCCGCAGAGCGAAAAATTGCTTCCGGTGCGTGAGAGCTGGGCCAAACAGCTCCCGATTCAGTGGGTCCAGGTCCATAAATTGCCCGATTTTGTCTATTTTGACCATAGCGCTCATTTGAATGCCGGGGTCGGCTGTTTCGACTGTCACGGCAATGTCGCTCAAATGGAAGTTGTCACTCAACAGAAGCCGTTGAGCATGTCCTGGTGTCTGGATTGCCACCGCAATCCGGATATGCATCTGCGGCCGCGCGAGGATTTGACCAATATGAATTGGGTGCCGCCGGCCAATCAGAAAGATTATGCGGCGCGCATGAAGAAAGAAAAAAATATCGCCCCTCCAACCGATTGTTCAGGATGTCATCGATGAGCGAAGAATTCAAATACGGAGGAAAGGAATACTGGAGGAGTCTCGACCAGTTGGCCGAAACTCCCGAATTCAAGGAATTTCTGCATCGGGAATTTCCCGATCATGCCTGGGAACTGGATAATGGGATGTCCCGGCGCAATTTTCTCTCTCTCATGGGGGCGTCGGTCGCCATGGCCGGATTGGCCGGATGCCGCCGTCCGGTCGAAAAAATATTGCCGTATGTGACGCAACCGGAAGAGGTCGTTCCCGGGGTCGCCCAGCATTATGCCACCACCATGCCTCTGGGAATGAGCGCCTATGGCGTGGTCGTTGAAACCCACGAAGGACGACCGACCAAAATCGAGGGCAACCCGCTCCATCCCTCGACCCTCGGGAGCGCCAATACCATAATGCAGGCTTCGATTTTAGGATTGTATGACCCGGATCGTTCCCAACGGATTCAGCAAAAAGGAAACGATCGGGAATGGATCGATTTTGTTTCCTTCTGGCGGGATTTATATCAGCGCTTCCAGCAAAATAAAGGTCAGGGCTTGGCGGTTCTGTCCGAATCATTCTCATCGCCGACCCAGTTTAAATTGACCGCGGCTTTTCGCGCCCAGTTTCCCAATGCCAAATTTGCCGCATGGGAGCCGATCAGCGATGAGAATATTTTTGATGGGATAAAGAACGCCGCCGGAAATTATTACCGGCCGGTGTATCACTTTGAAAAGGCTCGTGTCATTTTATCCCTTGATTCCGATTTTCTGCAGACGGAGAGCGAAAATGTCTCGGCCACCCGCCGTTTTGCCGAGGGACGTCGTCTGGTAACCGAAAAAGATACAATGAACCGCCTCTACGCGGTCGAAAGCAATTTCTCTCTTACCGGCGGTATGGCCGACCATCGTTTGAGAATGGCGATGCGCCATATCGGGCCGTTTGCCGTGGCTTTAACCCGGGAATTGAAAAACCTGGGTCTGGCGATTGATATTGAAACACCGTTAAATTATCCCGAGGATTTCTTCGATAAGAAATGGCTCAATGTGCTCGCCCGCGATTTATTGCAATCGCAGGGTCAATCTTTGATTGTGGCGGGTCGCCGGCAACCGCCGTATGTCCACGAATTGGCGCTTGTTATCAATCAGGCCCTGGGGAATTCGGGACAGAGCGTCACCTATCATAAAATGACCGATGCCGAGCTCCCCTCGACCGCGGCTTTCACATCGCTGGTTGATAGTATGAAGCGCGGCGAAATATCGACCCTTATCATACTGGGCGGCAATCCCGCCTATAATGCGCCGGCTGATTTCGATTTTCCGGAGGCCCTGAAAAAAAATGAACATGTCATCCGCCTCGGTTCTTATCACGATGAAACCTCTCAGGTCTCGGAATGGCATATTCCGCAAACCGATTATCTTGAGAGTTGGTGGGATGCGCGGGCGGTTGACGGGACTCCCAGCGTCATGCAACCGATGATTGAGCCGCTTTACGGCGGTCATAGCGCAATCGAAGTCTTGAACCTCATTGTCACCGGCCGGGATCAGCGCGGATATGACATAGTTCGCGAGCGATGGGCCGAAATTTTAAAAGGAAAAGCATTTGAAATCGAATGGCAGAGAATTCTGCACGACGGACTCGAGACTTCCGGCGCCCTCCCGGCCGAAACGATTGCTTTGAACCATTCTGCCGTTAATGCCGAGATCCGGCGAGCCGTGCCCGCGTTCAAACCGCTTGGTGTCACCGATATGGAAATTGCTTTTGCCGCATCGCCGGCCCTGTACGACGGCCGTTTTGCCAATATCGGATGGTTGCAGGAATTGCCCGATTCCATCACTAAAATTACCTGGGATAATCCGGCCCTGCTGAGCCGCCGTACCGCCGATGAATTGGGAATAAAAAGCGGCGACCTGGTGCAACTGCAATGGCAAGGCAAAACCCTTGAGACGGCGGTTTGGATTCTTCCGGGGCACGCCGATTATTCAATCACCCTTCCGCTCGGATACGGCCGGGAATCGCTCGGGCGAATCGGTAACGGGGTCGGATTCAACACTTATAACCTGCGCCAATCGGCCGCACTGCATTTTGCCGACGGTTTGACTATCCGCAACACCGGCCGAACCTATAAACTTTCGACCACGCAGGATCATCAGAGTATGGAAGGGCGGCCGTTTGTCCGGGAGGGAACCCTTGAGGAATACCGGCAACGGCCGAATTTTGCGGCCGAGATGGTCAAATTACCGCTGATCGAATCTATTTTCACCGAGCATAAATATGACAAGGGGTACCAATGGGGCATGGCCATCGATCTCAATACCTGCACCGGTTGTAACGCCTGTACGATTGCCTGCCAGAGCGAAAATAATATTCCCATTGTGGGCAAGGAGCAGGTTTCCCGGGGCCGGGAAATGCACTGGATCAGAAATGACCGGTACTTTGTCGGCGATACCGATACCCCCGAGATGGTTCATCAGCCGGTCGCCTGCCAGCATTGCGAAAACGCCCCTTGCGAAACCGTCTGCCCCGTGGCGGCCACGGTGCATGACGCGGAGGGGCTGAATGTCATGACATATAATCGGTGTATCGGCACCCGCTATTGCTCCAACAATTGTCCTTATAAGGTCCGGCGCTTCAATTTCTTCAATTACACCAACAAGCTCCCCCAGACAATAAAAATGGCCCAGAACCCCGAGGTGACCGTCCGTTCGCGGGGTGTTATGGAAAAATGCACTTTTTGCGTGCAACGTATCACCCATGCCAAAGCGAAGGCCAAATTGGAGGGGAGAGGAGTGCACGACGGCGATGTGGTCACTGCCTGCCAGCAAACCTGCCCGGCGCAGGCCATCGTTTTCGGAGATATCAACGACCCAAACAGCCGGGTTTCGCAGATAAAGAAGCAGAACCGAAATTACCAGATTCTGGCGGAATTGAATACCAAACCGCGCAACTCATATTTGGCGCGAATACGCAATCCGCATCCGGAACTGGAGAACTATAAGCCTGTTACAGGGTAAAATTGCGATAATTGAGATAGGGAAGAGTGAGTTCAAACGGATCAGATCCGGGCCGCCTCTATATCGATGAGCCGCCCCTTATAGCCGGGAATCAGACTTTTGCCTCCGTGACCGACAAAATCAGCCGGATTGCGGAACGAAAAGTCTCGAAATTCTGGTATTTGGCCATCACCATCACGAGCGCCATGACGGGGCTTCTTCTGGTCTCGATTGGATACCTGGTTTGGGAAGGGATCGGCATCTGGGGCGTCATGATTCCGGTCGGCTGGGGCTGGGCCATCGTGAATTTCGTATTCTGGGTCGGGATCGGACACGCCGGGACTCTAATTTCGGCTATTTTGCATCTTCTCCGACAGCATTGGCGAACATCTATAAATCGTTTTGCGGAAGCTATGACACTTTTCGCCGTAGTCTGCGCCCTGATATTCCCCGGTGTGCATGTGGGACGGGTCTGGGTGGCGTATTGGCTGGCCCCGGTGCCGAACCAGATGGGTCTTTGGCCCAATTTCCGAAGTCCGCTTCTATGGGACTTTTTTGCGGTCGGCACCTATTTCACCGCCTCACTGCTTTTTTGGTACACCGGCCTGATCCCCGATCTGGCGACGCTTCGGGATCGCGCCGTCGGCCGTATCCGGAAAATAATTCTGGGTATTTTTGCGCTCGGCTGGCGCGGCGGCAACCGGCAGTGGAAACATTATGAGTTGGCGTACCTGATTCTGGCCGGGATTTCCACGCCGCTGGTGCTGTCGGTGCACAGCGTTGTCAGTACCGATTTTGCCATAAGTATTCTCCCGGGCTGGCACTCCACCATTTTCCCGCCCTATTTCGTGGCCGGCGCCATTTTTTCCGGTTTTGCCATGGTCGTGACCCTCGGAATAATCGCCCGGCAGAGTTTCCATCTGGAGGATTATATAACTATCAACCATCTTGAAAAAATGGCCAAGATCATGATGGTGACCGGAATGATGGTCGGTTATGCGTATATGATAGAATTTTTTATGGCCTGGTACAGCGGCAACGAATACGAAGCGTTCACGTATTTAAATCGTGCTTTCGGGCCGTATGCCTGGGCCTATTGGATCATGTTTACCTGTAATGTCATTGTCCCGCAAATATACTGGATTAAAAAATACCGCACCAGCCTGCCGATATTATTCGTGACATCGATTTTGATCAATGTCGGCATGTGGTTCGAGCGATTCGTTATCGTCATTTCATCGCTCGCCAATGATTTCATGCCCTCGAGTTGGGGTTACTATAGGCCAACTTTTTGGGATATTTCAACTTTCATTGGCTCCTTCGGGCTGTTTCTAACCCTATTCCTGCTGTTTGCCCGCTATGTCCCGATAATTGCCATGTCGGAAGTCAAAGGGATTTTGCCGGCCGCCGGTATTCATCATCACGGCGACGATCTGTCGGCCCCGGGAGGTAAGAAATAATGCTGGGATGGCCGAAAAACACGTCCTTTATAGCGGCGGAATTCTCCGGGCCGGGGGAGCTTATCGACGGGGCGAGGAAAATGCGCGACGCCGGATATAAAAATTTTGATTGCCATTCCCCTTTCCCGATTCACGGAATGGATCATGCCATGGGCCTGGCGCGTTCTCCGGTCGGATGGATCGCCGGTATCTGTGCGATTTTCGGAGCCACGGCGGGCTTGGCCCTACAGTGGTATGCGATGTCGATCAGTTATCCGCTGGTTATTGCGGGCAAACCGTATTTTGCATTCCAGGCCTATGTCCCTGTGACTTTTGCGTTCGGGGTCCTCGGAGGGGCCTTTGGGGCGATTTTGAGCATGCTGATTATCAATCGTTTGCCGCGGCTGAATCATCCCCTGTTCAATTCCGAGCAGTTTAAACGGTTCTCCAACGACGCTTTCTTTATCAGCCTGGAATCGGATGACCCTCTTTATGACGAGACCAAAGCCCGAGCCTTTTTGGAAGCGATCGGCGGCAAAAATGTTGAGGTGTTAAAAGACGAATGAATAAGGGCGGAAAAAAATTCTGGATGGTTTTGACGGTGGCGGCCGGACTTATCGTGCTTGCCGGATGCGGGCGGGATCTCCCGTTCGATAAGCCGCCTTTGCATATCGACCGGGGAATGAGCGAGCAACCGAAGTTCAAACCGCAATCGGAGAATGATTTCTTCGCCGACAAATCGTCGATGCGGATGCCGGTTCCGGGGACAGTTTCGAATGACGAACTGCGCGATGATCCCGCCTATTATTTGGGTAAAGATTCTTTGGGGAACTATATAGAAAAAGCCCCGGTTTCGATAACCATGCAGACTCTTAAACGGGGTCAGGAACGGTTCAATACTTATTGTTCGCCCTGTCATAGCCGGGTCGGGGACGGCAAAGGGATTATGGTTAGCCGCGGTTATCCGCCCCCGCCGACCTATCACTCCGATCGCCTCATAAAAATACAGGATGGATATATCTTTGATGTTATCAGCAACGGAATCAGAAATATGCCGTCATACCGGCATCAAATCCCCGTTGCCGATCGTTGGGAAATCGTTCTTTATTTACGGGCTCTGCAACTAAGTCAAAACGCCCCGATTAATGATATCCCCGAGGAGTTAAGGGGGAATATTAAGTAGGTTATGATGAAAATCGACGGGCAAAAATTCCTCCTGACCGATTCCGGCTCATTCGGCAAAAAGGCTTTAATAACCGGCATAATCGGCATAGTGCTTTCACTGGTCGGATATTTTCTCAATCCGGAGCAGTTTTTCCATTCGTACCTGGTAGCCTATCGTTTCTGGCTCAGCATTTCGCTGGGCGCTCTGTTTTTCGTGATGTTGCATCATCTGGTCGGTGCCAAATGGAGCATTGTTATCCGCCGCCTGACCGAGGCCCTGGCGCTGGGATTTCCCCTGATGGCGATTCTCTTTTTGCCGATACTTCTGGGTCTGCCGTACCTGTATGAATGGAGCCATAAAGATGTCGTGGCCGGAGATCAGATTTTGGCCGGCAAGGCGCCGTACCTGAATGTCACTTT